>JAQYWP010000590.1 GCA_029379285.1 Rhizonema sp. PD38 | reverse complement strand
GGATATAACAAACCTATTATTAAATAGTATTGCAATTCAATGGCTAAGGTCCAATAAACATTATTATACCAGATTTCACCTGAAAATGGTACTAGGTAGGTAAGATGTAAAAACATTTTACTTAAAGAAAATAATGGTTGTTCATTTTGAGGAAACAAATAATATAACGAAACTGTTAAAAAAACTGAAGTATAGTATGGTGGATTTAATCTTGCTAATCTACGAATGATAAATTCGTTAAAGTTTTTGAGGGAATAATTTTTCTTGCTTAGCGCATAGGGAATAATAAATCCTGAAATCACAAAAAATATAATTACTCCATGTTGTCCATAACTACTAATCTTTGTAATTACAGAGTTTTCTAGAAATCCTGTTCCAAAAAAATGGACAAGTACAACCATTAAAGCTGCTATACCACGTAATAAATCTATAGTATGAATGTACATTTACCTTTACATTTATGACTAAAAAATCTTCAAATAGTACATGACAGTAGAAATCAACCTACCATTTGAATCTGGCATAAAACCTATAATCCAAGCTTGTTTAATTTTTAACTTTTAATTCAGCATAGTGGTACTAGCTTAGTCCTAAGGTTTTAGTAATTCTTTTCAAACTTTTAGCAACTGTATGTTCTTCCAAGGCTCGTTTCTGAACCTTACATCGCATCCTTCTTCTTTTTTCAGGATCAGCCTGTAAACTTCGGATTTTTTCGATCATTTCCTCTGCTGTACAATAAGTTTCAATTTCTTCACCTAACTCATACAGGCAATCAAGTCCTTCTGTCCATTCAGTTAAGTAACAGGCTCCCATCATTGGTGCTTCTATGTCACGCATCCGCGAATAGGTATCAGGTTGGAAAAAAGGATAGTGATAGCTGGGATAGCGGTTCACACCTAAACAAACCATGCTTTGCTGAATGATTGTGACATACTCAACAGCATTGGGCGTCTCTTTAACAAAATTAGATAATATGTCATTTGAAATTTTCGGTAGGAATTTTGTTTGTATTTTGCGCACCCAAGGTAGAATACCTTGAGTAGCAATCATATCGACTTGATTTACACTTGTTTGCCACAGACTCTGATTTTGATATTTGTAGCTACATGAAGTTGATACATCGTTCCTCCATCCACTACCTCGGATATCAACAGCAACGTCAGATTTTATAACTTGAGCTAGTAACATCTCTCGTTGCACGTCTCTAGAGCCAATAAAGCTAACACCATAATTTTCTAGATGTTTGCAGGTTCTTTGATGAGGTGCAATCCAAACAGGCATGGGAGCATAAGTGTAGAGCAATCCTGCCTGTTCATACATTTTGAGAGCTTTGTATTCTGGAACCCAGTGTAAGTCAAAGCAATAAAATTCTTTGGGGACTCGGATGAATTCCCTAACATTATCGCAGAAGAAGTTTACACAAGGAATACCTAATGATTTAATTTCTTGAACAGTATTGATATCAACTTGTTTGGGAAATAAGTAACTTAGAAACAAATCAACTTGTCTAGTTTTTTGTAATTTCTTAATCGAAGATATAACCTGATTCCAGGTAAGCTTGCGCCATTCATTTAAAGCCTCTCTATCCATGTAAACTAAACCTTCAGCCCAATCAACTCCTTCAGCTTCGAGCCACTGGTAACCTGCCTCTTGAATCCCTTGCTTAAAATAAGATTCCCAGAAGCTGTATGCAGGTACGTTATGTTTTTTTAATGCCTGTTGACAACAAAGGAAAATTTGCATGAATTTATCAATAGTCTAAGTAAGTTTATGGCTAAATAAAACATCTATTTGTGATAACTCTTCTCCTAAAGGTGTATTTATTCCTAGAGCATAGAGATGAAAATCTTTTTGGTATAAAAAATTAACAAGCTCGTGAAATAGGGGTTGACCTTGATAGAACTCTACAAAACTAATTTCAGATATCAACCACTTAGCATGAGTTAAGCACTTACTTGCTCCTCGTATTGCCTCTAACTCATAACCTTGAATGTCTAATTTAATTAAATCTGGTAAAGGTAGACTGTGAGTTTGTACATATTCATCTAAGCTTACAACTGTAACTTTCTCTTCTCTCTCCTTAGTAATCCCGTATGTTTTATACATACTTTCAGATATATATAAGAGACTTGACGAATCAGAGAAACTGGCTACTTGCATATTTAGAGTACAATTGCTAGAGCCTAAAGCTACTTTGTGTAGAACTAAATCGTTTATATCTTGTGTCACTTCTTTAAATGACCTGTAGTGCACAGTGAGCGGTTCAAAGGCATGAATAACTGCTTCCGGAAAACAAGCTTTAGCTAGAAGTGACCACGTACCTATATTAGCTCCAACATCATAAATGACTTTTGGCGGAGACGGCTTTATAAGTTCCAGTAATTCTAAGGAATCTATATGTCCTAACTTGAGCTTAGAGGCAACAGTACCTATTAGCTTATTCATTCTCCGTCGCCTTTGAGAAGCAACGGCTAACCTCTCAACTAGTAAACATGGATTGTATAAAAGTTCTAATCTCATTCTTGCTTATATCGATCAATCGGGTTACAAATTCTGATTGAGTGAATGGTACCGTGCAAAGTTGTGAATTTGTTTAGTCTGTTTCCACCCAACTATAGTTTTGTAAAAAAGGCTTTAATTTGTTTAGTTCTGTCTTTTTTATAATTTTTCTATAAATTTTTTGAACTAGCCGAAATTCATAGTACAGAAAACTACGTAGTTGTGGTGGTAAGCCGTATACCATGAAAATTTTTTCATAATCTTCCTTCCAAAGATTTTTATAACGATTGTGAGAACTTTTAGATTGAGCTTGAATTCTAACAACTGACAGTGGAGCTTTGAAATGACTCTTAACTTTTTTAGGCAATAGTCGTAGCCAAAGTTCGTAATCAATGGCACAGTTTATAGTTTCACATATAGGAACATGGATAGAACTTTTCCAGAAAGCAGCGTGTGAAGCAATCAGACCGCCAAATCTCAAGTAACGATCTAAAACTATGTAGCCTTGCCAAGAGCTAATCTTACGCTGATTCTCATAGAGAGTTAAAGCATTACCGTAGATAAAATCGGACGAATGCTTAGAAAAGTGATTAGCAATGTTTTCTAAGCAGCTAGGTAAGTAAAAATCATCACTATTTATCCAACCTAAGTATTCACCACTAGCAAGACTAAAGCCAAGATTGATAGCGTGTCCCTGTCCTCGGTCTTTTTTACTTTGCCAAAAACTTAGCCAAGGACTGTACTTCTCTAATATTTGTTTAGTATCATCATTTGAATCTCCATCACAGATGATGAACTCAAGGTTAGGATAGTTTTGCAGTAATACAGAGCGAATAGTTTCTTCAATAAACCGTCCTTGATTATAACTTGGCGTCACGATGGAGATTTTAGGCCAAGGCAACCCATTGGACATTATCTCACTAACAGGCTTGGTTTCTACAGTCCAGGGCCATCCAGTATTACCACTTGGCGGAGGTGGTAATACTCCTAGCAGTCCTACGCTGGAAAATGGCACAGTTGGTAAAGGGGTTGAGATTCCTTGTCTGATGAATTCCTGTTTGTAATTGCTCAAATTTGGCAGTTGCATTTGAGTTGTTTTCTTTCTAAGTGAACAGATTTTTATGATTCCCTTTACATTTTTCAAAAAAAGAGATTTTCGTCAATTTTTATTGTGTAGACAATTTATACATTTTGATTAATTCAGCAAATTTATTTACTAAAAATTAGATGATATTTAGCAACCTTTAGCAATTTCCAGAAACCTATAACCAAAAGCTTGCACTTCACTATAATTATTTTTTCTAGCAGCATTCTCTTGCTCTAGATTTGGTCCTGGCGACAGATGCTCCCACCAATCAGCTAGAAAGCTAGCCAAATGCTCAGAAGATTTACGCTCAAAGAAAACACTGTTAGGAGGATTTTGTTCTAGATTGACAGGAAAATCTGAGAGAATCATTCGTTTTCCAAGACATCTTGCATCTTCAATAAGGGTACTCCATCCCTCAAATAGGGAGGGTTGAATAATAGCTAGTGAACGTCGCATTAATTGCATCTGATCAAACTTAGGAATTAGTCCCAGTAAATACACCTGATTAGAAATACCTAACTTGTGAATTGTTTGCAGAATGGTGTCTGAATAGTCTGGTTTTCGATGGTCGTAAATATGACCAGTGCAAACAACTATAGGATAAATTAATTTTTCTTGTAAAAGTTTCAAAGCCTGAAAGACGATTAGATGATTTTTATGTTGCCAAAATTGATTGCTTATTAAAAAGAAGCGGTTTGGTAAAGAATATTCCTGCTGTTTTTTCTGTGGATTTCCTTCGTACCACGTAGATGCAGGATAGGTTTTAAAGGAAAGAACTTTTGTTTTGTAGGAGGCTTCTGGAAAAAACATATGGAAATCTGACTCAGCAGTCTTACTACTTAAAACAACGGTAGATGAACATCTAGCAAGGTGGTTAAGTCCTTCATCTCGCTGTCTAAGTTCTTTTTCAGTAAAAAATTGAGGTAAGTACTTATGCTGAAAATCGGCAATCCAGGAAGCTGAGCGATATGATTTGCGTGCAGAATTCTGACTTGAATATGGGTAAACAAAGTTAATTTCTTCTTTTCTAAAAAAAGCTTCCATTCGAGGGTTCTTTTGTTTATACTTAGACAGACTTGTCATCATTTTCCATATAAAGCGGTTGCGAAGTGTAAGAGGTTTTAGATGTAATTCTGTATAATAAATCTTGTTGACATACGACTCAATTTGTTTGTATACATTCGCATCAATTGTTTCGTTACAAAGTAAACTCAGTTCAAAAGTTGATCGAACATCAGGTGCAACAGTTCCTAATGCTAAGATGATATTCTTTATATACTCGCTGCCGCCGATCCATCCATGACCACCTTGCATTATTAAACAAATTTGCAAAAGTTTATTCATATACCTATACCAATGACAGACCAACCTTTTTCTGAAAAATGATGGGCAACATAGCGACCGATGAAGCCTGATACACCTGTAATTAAGATAGTTTTCGTTGATATATTTCCCATTATTTTACTAAATATCTCCAAACAATTTGCTACTGGCAATCCACAATGCATTCATATTCAATTTAGTTTTACTTAATATGTTTAAATATTCAGATTCACTGGGCAAATATTTATCACTATCTGTGGAGTATTCTTTAACACTAACCCAAGCTTGTGACTGCATATCAAACCGTTTTATGATCTGACAGGGATTTCCTACAACCACACTTAATGGAGGAATATCTTGATTTACAACTGTTGCAGCACCAATAACTGATCCATACCCAATTTTTTTACCCATTAAGACAGTAACATCTGATCCTAACCAGCAGTTTGAACCGATCTCTATTAGCCCATCGTAAGTTACGCCAGTAGAAATATAAGGTACAAAGGGTGAAGTGTAAATGTGGTTACTGCCTAAATATTTACAATCAGGACCTGTCAAACAGTAGTTACCAATTTTTATTAGAACTCCTGGACTGAAAAAATTTCCTCTGCCAATAAAGCAATAGTCACCGATAATAAGACCTATTTTATCTTTATGACGAAAGTTTATATTAACAATGGTGTCTTCAGCAATCACTGAATTTTCGCCAATTCTTACATTTTCCCACCCCAAAACGTGGACGGAAGGGTCAATATAGGAGTTTTTGCCTACATTACGCTTCCTTGACAAATATGTATCCAATTTACTCGTCAATTTTTTGATGATGCCTTTAAGCCTTGGCTTAATTTTTGCTGCAAAATATTTTATCGAATCATCTGTAATTTCAATCATAATTAAG
>JAQYWP010000589.1 GCA_029379285.1 Rhizonema sp. PD38 | reverse complement strand
CATTAGTGATTTTAAACATAAAAATATGCCCACATTTTTTGTAACAGGTGGAGTTGGTTTTATCGGTTCTAACTTCATCTTGAAAGCTAGAGAAGAACAGTGGGCTAACATTGTGAATTTAGACAAGTTGACCTACGCCAGCAATCCTCAAACCTTAGCTCAGTTGCAGGACGATCCTGGATATCAATTTATTCGTGGAGACATTGGTGATATTGAACTATTACGAAATCTTTTAGAGCAGTACCAACCAGACTCGATTATAAACTTCGCTGCTGAGAGCCATGTTGATCGCTCAATTCTCAGCCCCCTGGATTTTATTCGAACGAATGTAGTGGGAACCTTCCAATTTCTGGAAGCTAGCAAAGCTTACTGGGAAAAATTATGCCCACAAAAGTGCGAACAATTTCGTTTCTTGCATGTGTCTACAGATGAAGTCTACGGCTCATTAAGCCCGACAGATCCAGCCTTTCGGGAAGATACCCCTTATGCTCCCAACAGTCCCTATGCTGCATCAAAAGCTGGATCTGACCATCTTGTAAGAGCCTATTATCACACATACGGTCTGCCCACTTTAACAACCAACTGCTCCAACAACTACGGTCCGCGTCAGTTTCCTGAGAAACTCATTCCCCTAATAATTCTCAATGCTTTAAATGGTAAGTCTTTACCAATATACGGAGATGGACAAAATGTGAGAGACTGGTTATATGTCGAGGATCATTGCGAAGCTATATATCAGGTTCTGCAACATAGCCGAATTGGCGAGACTTACAATATTGGTGGAAATAACGAACAGACAAACCTCACCGTTGTTGAGAAAATTTGTACTATTCTTGATGAATTGGCTCCCAAACCCGATCACCACTCTTCATTGATCGCTTATGTAAAAGACCGCCCCGGACACGACCGCCGATATGCAATTGATTGTAGTAAAATAAAACGGGATTTGGGTTGGGAACCAAAGGAAAACTTTGATAGTGGTTTGATTAAGACTATTCAGTGGTACCTGAAAAATCCAACTTGGGTCGAGCAAGTTCAATCAGGGACTTACCAAACTTGGATACAGCAAAATTATGGTGAAAGAAAAGTGGCGTTATCACATTAACGACCATCAAAACCAACTGATACCATTTTGAGTTGATGAAACTGCTGTCAAATTGACATTTGACAATCCAAAATCCAAAATCTAAAATGGCATAAGGAGTTTACCATGAAGGGTATTATTCTAGCAGGCGGTTCTGGTACAAGGCTATACCCTCTGACCCAGGTAGTGAGCAAACAGCTAATGCCTGTCTACGATAAGCCGATGATTTACTATCCCTTGTCCACTTTGATATTGGCTGGGATTCGTGACATCCTCATTATCTCCACACCCGCCCATCTGCCCCTTTTTCAAGAACTTTTGCAGGATGGTAGCCAGTGGGGTCTCAAGTTTAGCTATGTTGAGCAACCGCGACCCGAAGGCTTGGCACAGGCTTTTATCTTGGGTAAAGATTTTATCGGTAATGACCCTGTGTGCTTAGTTTTGGGTGATAACCTTTTCTACGGGCATGGTTTCGTTGAGGTGCTGACTCGTGCAGCCCAGTTGCGTGAAGGCGCACTCATTTTTGGTTATCGAGTCGCTGAACCCCAGCATTATGGAGTGGTGGAATTTGATGCCACAGGGCAGGTCGTGAGTCTAGAGGAAAAGCCAAGCATTCCTAAGTCTAATTATGCTGTGCCGGGTATTTATTTCTACGATTCTCAGGTTTCGGAAATTGCTGCCCAACTCAAGCCCTCAGCCCGCAATGAGCTAGAAATTACTGACTTAAGCAAGGTTTATCTCCGTCAAAGACAACTGAAAGTTGAGCTTTTAGGTCGAGGCTACGCTTGGTTAGACACGGGAACTCATGAATCCCTTCACCAAGCTGCAAGCTTTATTCAAACCTTGGAACAACGACAGGGTTTAAAAATAGCTTGTATCGAAGAAATTGCTTACTGCCAAGGATATATTGACGCAAACCAACTTCATCAACTCGCTCAACCATTAGCTAAAAGCAGCTATGGACGTTACCTCATGGACATCATTGATGGCGATCGCACTGCTCAGATTCAGCAGATTGAGCGCGTGGCATTGGCCAATGGCTTCAAGCAGGAACTGACAGAAACTGAGAGGGTTGGACTGTGAAGATTATTGAGACTGAAATTCCCGATGTATTGGTAATTGAACCGCGAGTTTTTGAAGATGAGCGTGGCTTTTTTTACGAAAGTTACAATGAGCGAGTTTTGCTAGAAAAGGCAAACATTATAGAACGCTTTGTGCAAGACAATCATTCTCGCTCAGCTAAAAATGTCCTACGCGGTCTCCACTATCAAATCAAACAACCTCAAGGTAAGTTGGTGAGAGTTGTAATTGGTGAAGTATTTGATGTCGCTGTGGACTTAAGGACTAGTTCTAAATACTTTGGTCAATGGATCGGTGTTCATTTGAACGCTAAAAACAAACAGCAACTGTGGATACCAGCAGGATTTGCTCACGGTTTCGTCGTGCTTTCAGAATACGCCGAGTTTCTGTACAAAACAACAGACTACTACGCGCCAGAGCATGAACGCAGCCTGCTGTGGAGTGACCCAGCTCTGGCGATCGCATGGCCCCTTGAAGAAGAACCGATTGTCTCTGCTAAAGATCGAGCGGGTAAGGTGTTGAAAGAGGCGGAGGTGTTTGCATGACTAGAATACTCCTCACAGGTAGCACGGGTCAGGTTGGTTGGGAACTGCAACGAACTTTGATGAGTCTTGGTCAAGTCATAACTGCGGGAAGAGAAGTCTCCTCACCTGGTATATACATGGATCTAGCTCAACCTGACACTATTCGTCATGTGATTCGTGAAGTTCAGCCTGACTTAATTATTAATCCAGCTGCATATACTGCTGTGGATAAGGCAGAGACAGAACCTGAATTAGCAATAGCTGTCAATGGAACTGCACCTGGTGTGATTGCAGAGGAGGCAAAGCTGCTCGGTGCAGGAGTTATTCACTATTCAACCGACTACGTTTTTAACGGTAGTCAGGCAAAGCCGTATACAGAACAAGATGAACCTGACCCACAAAACATCTACGGTAAAACAAAACTAGCTGGTGAAAAAGCAATTCAAGCTGTTGACGTACCTCATTTAATACTGAGAACGAGTTGGGTCTATGGCTTGAGAGGTAAAAACTTTCTGCTAACGATGCTGAAATTGGGACGAGAGCGTGAAGAGCTAAAAGTTGTGGATGACCAAGTGGGTGCTCCAACATGGAGCCGATTGATTGCTCAATCTACAGCACACATTATATCTCAGGGAACACAAGATATGATTGGCTTTTTAAGCAGTAATAATGGAATATACCATCTAACAGCTACTGGTCAAACAAGTTGGTATGGCTTTGCAAAAGCTATTTTTGAATATGATCCTAACCTTAGTCAACAAAAGCTTAAAAACTTGATAGCAATCCCCTCAGAACAGTATCCAACACCTGCCAAGAGACCAGCTTATTCCTCATTAGATACTCAGAAAATATCTACGACATTTGGGTTAACTTTGCCAAGTTGGCAAAGAAATTTAGAGCTATTAATAGGCTCATAAAGTAATGATTGATGCTAATTGAAAAATGATTTTTATACTTCAGGAAATTACAGAAATATGAAGATAGCCCAACTCTTGCCTAAAACTCCTATATCTCAACTCATCCATGTTCCAACTATTGACCCTGTTCCAGAAGGAATTTATAGACCATTTTGGTCGGTTCTAATTACTACTTACAAGCGTACAAAATATTTATCGCAAGCCATTAAAAGTGTTCTCGATCAGGGACTCGAACCTGATGAAATGCAGATAGAGGTAGTAGATGATTGCTCACCAGAGGAAAATATAGAGGCAATAGAAGCGATTGTTAGAGAAGTTGGTCAGGGTAAAGTTTCTTTATACCGTCAGCCCAAAAATGTCGGGATTTATGCCAACTGGAACACCTGTGTTGCTCGTGCTCGTGGTCATTGGGTTCATATCTTAAGTGATGACGACTTGGTTATGCCTGATTTTTATGAAGTCTACCGTCGTTATATAGAAACTTACAACTGCCAGGTGGTGCTAGGACAGTCAGTAGTTATTAATGAAAAGAATCAGTGGCTTAGAGTATCACCGCCTTTACAAGACTCTGATGGCTTACTGGATAACGCATTATGGGTGCTTTCGAGAGGTAACCCTATTTATACACCAGGGATAGTTGTCGCTCGTCAAGCATATGAAAAGTTGGGAGGATTTACTAGCGATCTTGTGTTTACACCTGATTGGGAAATGTGGACACGACTGGGAGCATCCGTCAAATTGGCATATGTAAACAGACCTTATACTTTATTCCGCGACCATTCTAAATCGCAGACAAGTAAACTGGTGCTTACAGGTGCTTCTGTAACTGACTGTTTGGCAGCATTGAATATAATACAATCTAGATTTAATGAGCCTAAAGTTAGAACAGAAATACAGTCCTTTGTGAAGCATATGCTTAGCGATCAAAGTTCTTCTTATAGTCGGAACTTAGTTCATGACGGATACTATCAGTCTGCGCTAGTGCACGCTATTTGGGTATTGCGATTAACTCCATCATTTTCATCAGTTAAAAACATCTTTCGTGTATCATTTAGAATATTGAAATCACGGTTTAAAAATTTGCTTTCGTCTCCGTCATTACAGAATTGATCCAAAAGTATGGTATCTGTTTAAGCAGCTATTGTTTCAGTGTGAACTCGCTTCCTTAGTCAGAAGTCTATTTTTTGAGCAATCACAAATAATCACAGACTCAGACCGAAGAACTATCTGTGTTTGTCTGTATTCATTAGTGGTTTCATTTGCCTTAAACTTATGTACAACAGTTTTTAAACCCTTATTATCAGCGATCGCCTGGATACGAATATTTTGTTTGGCACGCTCCCCAATGGAGTTTGGTACACATATAAATCACAGTTGTCAAGCGCTAGGGCAGTAATCCCTCTTGAGGAATACTCTTTTAGAGTTAGACATTGGTCATCTCAGTCAACTTTACAAAAGCTTTACAAAAATCAATAACAATCTCTTTCGATTGATCCTGATTCTTCTGCAAGTGACCGAAATCTTCAGTAGGAACACGGAAACTAATTTGTTACTTTATGCAATTTAAACAAAAATAAGGCAGGCATGATGAGTATTATCACCCTAGTTGACAAAGGCGATAGCTCGATCAAAAGCTATATTAAGACTGTTATTAAACAAAACTCTCTCGAAACCGAACTCTGGAATTACTCAAACTTATAGAAATATCTATCTAGTGCTAGCTATAGGAATTTAGATAGAGTAACTGTTCCTGGTAATATTATGAAAGTAGCTATTGTTAGTAAGTCTGATAGAAAGGGTGGTGGGGCGAGTAGAGTTGCCGAGGATCTTGCTAAATGGTTAAATGATGCAGGACATCACACAGATCATTTTATTGCCTTTAACTTCCAAGAACCTCTTTCATTCCAACGGAGTCTCTATGGAGAAGGTCTAAAAATCAAGTTCTGTAAAAAGATTCATAGAGCTACTAATAAATTTGGTCTGCGCGAGCTGTTACCTGCGGAATACTGGTTTAACCTGAACAAAGTTATCGATAACTACGATATTGTCCATTTTCATGATCTCTTTACTGCTATATCTCCGCTCACTTTAGCTCTAGCCTCTCGACGAAAACCCACTTTTTTCACGGTACATGACTGTTCTCCATTTACTGGTGGATGTCTGTACCCAATGGGGTGTGAGAAATTTACTAGCCATTGTCACAAG
>JAQYWP010000588.1 GCA_029379285.1 Rhizonema sp. PD38 | reverse complement strand
CTTACGCACTGTACAAATTCAATATCTTGTGTATTAACGGATAATGGTCGTTTCCGACTTGTAGAAGCGTTCCTGATCGCGTAGCGTCTCTGACAGGAGAAGGGTACCTCGTTCGCCTCTACAAGCCGGAAAAACTCTCTTTCGTGGAAAAATCAAAAGTTGATGCACTAAAAATCCTTAGTGCATATCAGACGAGTTATGTCAATGCTTAAGTTCTAGAGCAATTAAAGGGCTGAGCATATATGTTGCAGCTGTAAACGTCAAGGCTGTCCTTAGTTCTTCTGTAACTACTGTGACTAGTCCAAAGTCATCTTAAATAGTTGACAGTCTACTATTGGTAAACAAAAAAATCTTCATAAGAATATCTTATAGAGGAAAAATTAAAAATGTGCATTCCAATGTTATTTACTTTACTTTACAAGCTTTCGGAGGTTAAAAAATGAGCTTGCCACCGCCACTACCGGATAATGAGATAGGTAGGCTTGATGCACTTCATCAGTATCAAATTCTCGATACTCCTTCAGAAAAAGTATTTGACGATTTCACTTTCTTAGCGGCACAAATTTGTCGCACCCCAATTGCCCTTATTAGTCTGATCGATGGGAATCGGCAGTGGTTCAAATCGAAAGTGGGTTTGACAGTGGCAGAAACTAGCCGAGATGTAGCATTTTGTGCTTATACAATTTTGCACTCAAAACCGTTGCTGGTAAAAAATGCATCAGAAGATCCGAGATTTTCTACAAATCCTTTGGTAACTTCTGATCCTAACATTCGGTTTTACGCTGGTGCACCCCTAATAACACCTGAGGGATTTGAGATTGGAACGCTCTGCGTGATTGATACGGTACCGCGAGAACTGACTTTGGAACAAGTGGAGTCCTTAAATGTATTAAGCAGTCAAGTTATGGCTCAGTTTGAGTTGCGGCGTAATGTCATGATTATGTCTCGTAGTATCCTTCAGCGTCAGCAGGCGGCTACCAAACTTCGCCGCCAGCAAGAATTTGTCGAAATTTTCTATTACCGGGGAGTGGAGAAAGCTCGAAAAGGAGACTACAAAGCAGCGATCGCAGACTTTAACCAATTCCTACAGATTAATCCCAAAGGTTTTAAAGCTTACTATAACCGAGGACTTGCTCGTCGCCACCTTGGAGATTTGAAGGGAGCAATGGCCGACTTTGATACAAATCTGCGGTACAATCCTGAGGATGTCCAAGCTCGCTATGAACGAGGGCTTGTTCGCTCTGAATTTGGAGACTATAAAGGAGCAATGGCAGATTACAGCTTTGCCATGCGTATTAAGCCGCACGATGCCATTTTCGAGTCAGAGCCAGTCTTTCCTGACCAAGTAGACAACAAGCTAAATACAGTACTAAATTATACGGAAGTATTACAGATAAATCCTCAGAACACTGAAGCAAGTTTGACTGCGGTTGAAGTTGAAGTTAAATCAGAATATCAGTCAGAGTCAACTGTTAGATACACAGATTACAATATAGAGTATCAGCCGGAAGTAGTTACCAGTTACACTGAGTCTGGGAAGGTTAGTGTCAAGAATGCCGAAACTTATATCAGTCGAGGTGATACCCGTTCTCTACTGGGAGATTACGACGGAGCTATCGAAGATTACACAGAATGTTTGCGGATAAACCCTAGTAATGTCAAAGCTTATATGAACCGAGGCCACGCTCGTTCTCAATTGAAAGATTACAGCGGAGCCATCAAAGATTACACCGAATCTTTACGGCTTAATCCTAATGATATAGAACCTTATGTTAGCCGAGGTCATATTCGCGGTAAGCTAAAAGATTACATCGGAGCAATTGAAGACTATACTGAATACCTACGACTTAATCCTAACAATGCTAAAATTTATATCAGTCGAGCTATTGCCCGTTCTAAACTAAAAGATTACAACGGCGCAATGGAAGATTACAAAAGAGCGCGGCAAGCTTCTACTGTCATGATTTCAGCCACTAAGACGTTGTAATACCCTGCCGCGTTGTTCCCTTGCGTGGTAAGTTAAGAGAAGTCACCCCGTACTATAGTTTCTATTACTTGAAAGGAGCAATCGCTCCTCGCACTGTTCGATCTTAAAAAAAATCTGGAAAGTTTGAAGGGCTTTGACTAAGAGGTGCTTTCGTTAGATATGAAGGGACTAGTTGGTAGCTCATAGCTAACAACTAATAACTAACAATCCCAAGCAACTTATGATGAATAAAAGCTTCCTTCCTCCAGATGATATGCCTCCAGTAAACGCAACACTACTTGATGAGTTACTACAGAGGCAGTTAGCAGAAGCCATTGGCAAACGATTTTATCAAGCCTGTGGTCCTATTTCACGAGTTTTGTTATCGAATTGTCATTGGTATTTCAAAACGAATGCTAGCCCACTAACGCTGATGATTTTTTGCTATGACATAGAAAGTAACTGGCATATCGTCAATCTCCGCAGCCAGTTACTTAACAGGTTAAAACTATTTTCTCATAGTGCCAAAATTGGCCTTTTTCCCCCAACAGATAAAGGTGCGCCTTGGGAAATTGGATTAGAAGAAACATCAGATGATGGAGAATTGTAAATAATCACGTTGTTAAGACACCCAACAGCTTCAATCCGCGATCGCAATTTCCAATTATAATACGCCCGGAACTTGCCCCAAAAGCATATTCTGGGCGTATTTGCTCATTCGTGTTTCATCCAAAATCTAAAATCGGTATAATCGTTGGTCTTTTGTTACAAAGGACTAATGACAATGATAAAAGACAACCCTCACGGATTGTGTATGCAATTTAAATGTGTGACAAACAGTTTATGTGTGACAAACAGTTTAACAAAGAAAAACCGATTTCCAGGATGGCGCAGAATCTTCTTTGGCGTTCGTACACGCATCCTAGCTTGGTACGTCGTACTAATGGCTTGCTCCACATTAGTCTCTATTCTGACAATCCGTGAGGTTCTCCTTCTGCGACTAGAAGCGCAAATTGAAAAATCTATCGCTCATGAGCTAGAAGAATTTAGACGATTAACCAAGGGAAGAAATCCCAATACAGCTCAATTCTTCGGGGATGATATCGCATCGATCTTTGATGTATTTTTGTCTCGCAACATTCCCCACGAGGATACGTTTTTTGTGACACTATTAAATAATAAATTCTATAAATCTAGCCCTGAAGACCTCCCGATGGCTCTACGGCCAAATTCGCCCACCGTTAAAAGCTGGCATGCACTCAATTGGAATGAGTCCGGTAGGACTTACACTTCAGGTCAAATAATCCAATATCTAGCTGTACCACTGATTAAAGGCAAGACTCACGGTGTCTTTGTGATTGCTCACTCAAGTAGCAGCGCTCGTCAACAGGTCAACCAAGCGGTTGTTGTGATTATCGAGGTGACAATAGCTGTTCTAGCTGTAGCATCGGTGCTGGCGTGGATAGTCGCTGGACGATTATTGTCTCCCCTACGCCTTCTGAGTGAAACAGCCCATTCGATTAGTGAGTCTGACTTGTCTGGACGTATCCCCGTGCAGGGAGTAGACCAAATTGCCGAACTCACTATCACCTTCAACGAGATGTTAGATCGTATCCAGACTGCCTTCGCCAGTCAACGAAACTTCATCAACGATGCCAGTCACGAACTCAGGACGCCAATCACAATTATTCGCGGTCATTTGGAACTGCTGGGTGACGATCCCCAAGACAGACGTGAAACAGTTGAATTAGTGACTGATGAGCTTGATCGCATGAGTCGCTTTGTCGATGACCTACTATTACTGGCTAAGGCAGAACAACCCAATTTTTTAACGCTAGAAACAGTGGATATAAGATCGCTGACTGAAGAACTGTATACCAAAGCTAAGGCTTTGGATGATCGAGACTGGCGTTTGGTAAATAAAGGTACGGGGCGAATTGTTGCCGATCGCCATCGACTAACTCAAGCAATGATGAACTTGGCTCAGAACGCTACTCAGCACACGAGTTCTCGGGATATTATTGTTATAGGTTCATATGTTAACAATAGTAACGCTCATTTTTGGGTATGTGACACAGGTGTTGGCGTTGCCCTTGCTGACAGAAAGCGGATATTTGAGCGCTTTGCCCGTGGAACTCTCAGTCACCGTCGTTCCGAAGGCGCTGGGTTGGGATTGTCTATTGTACAAGCGATCGCGGCTGCCCACGGTGGTCGGGTAGAAGTTCAAAGCAAACTGGGTAAAGGTTCTACATTCACTATTATCATTCCACTCGATCCACTCTAGTACTTGAGTTCACCAACCTCTAGCTTATAGCTAGGGGATTGCCAGAAATAAATGAGAGCGCATCTGGGTGAATAGAGAAGTTGAGACTGATTGCGGTGAACACCTCCTAATGCTTCTCCTTTTCCCCATTGCCGTGGGGAAAAGCCCAGACATCTGTAGTCAACAAACCGAGGCTTGTAAAATTTTCAATATTAAATTTTTAGTTTTGCGAAATGGTACTTTGGAGGTTCTGTTTGACTGACCAGATTTTAATCGCCGAAGACGAACCGCGCATAGCCGCTTTCTTAGAAAAAGGGCTACGAGCGTCGGGATTTACAACTGCAGTTGCCAAAGACGGTCATGAGGCGTTGATCATGGCTCAAAGCGGTGAATTTGACCTGATGATCTTGGACATCGGTCTACCTGGCAAAAATGGTTGGATTGTGTTGGAAGAATTACGCGGTCAAGGAGAACAGGTGCCAATCATCATCCTGAGCGCTCGTGACGAGGTTCGTGATAAAGTTGCTGGATTAGAAGGTGGGGCTGATGACTACGTGACAAAGCCTTTTCGGTTTGAAGAACTACTGGCGCGGGTACGAGTGCAGTTGCGCGATCGCCGCTTACCCAAACGAGAGGAAGAAATGGTTCTCAGATCGGGCGATCTTGTGCTTGACTTACTGACACGTCAACTTCGAGTCGGGGATCGCTTAGTCAAGTTATCAGCAAGAGAATTTACCCTAGCCGAAACTTTTTTGCGTCATCGCGGACAAGTTTTGAGCCGAGAACAGCTCCTAAGTCAAGTTTGGGGCTACGACTACGATCCCGGCTCTAATGTTGTTGATGTCTGCGTGGGTTACTTGCGGAAGAAACTGGGTCAAGATTATATTGAGACTGTCCGAGGTATGGGCTATAAGTTGCGATCATGAACTTTTTCTCATCAAATCTTAATTTAAGATTCATGAAGATACTTGAACATAAAAATTAGCCCAGGTAATCAGGGTAATATCAATATAACTAGTGTTTGTAGTACATGAAGCAATAGTGAGAGGCGGATTTATCCTGACATACACGGCGTTCTGTAATATCTGTCTTATTCTTCTTTGAACTTTGAATAATGGACGGCTAGAACTCTTAAGTTGACTAAAAAGTAGTTAATCGACAAACTGCAACGCATTGAATCCCGGATGCGTTGCGGTAAATGCTGACGTTGGGAAAGAAGAAGAAAATGACAAGCAAATTTATTAAAGATAAGACGTCTATTGTAAACGATTTAGTTGCTTCAGTAGTTGTGTTTCTCGTAGCGTTACCATTATGTATGGGAATCGCCCTCGCTTCGGGAGTTCCTCCAGAACAGGGAATCATCACAGGAATAATTGGCGGAATGATTGTTGGTCCGATTGCTGGCTCCCCGTTGCAGGTGAGTGGACCGGCGGCTGGGCTTGCCGTCGTAGTCTGGGAACTTGTACAGAAGTATGGTATTGAAATGCTCGGACCAATTCTTCTATTGGCGGGTTTGTTCCAGTTACTAGCAGGGGTTTTTAAACTGGGACAGATTTTCCGAGCAATATCTCCGGCAGTCATTTATGG
>JAQYWP010000587.1 GCA_029379285.1 Rhizonema sp. PD38 | reverse complement strand
CTTCTTTGATTTGTCAAGTTCGGATTATACAAAATTAGATGAGCTTACCCTGGTTCTGTGCTTAGGGAGACAAGTTTTGAATTTCTAATTTTTATCTGCTGACTCCAAATTGTTTGCTCAAAGGTCATACTTGTCTCAGTCATATTTTCCCTAACTTTACAAAGACGTTAATTCAGTAGTATTTTCAGTTTAATTCAATGCGTATGCCTTGTTCTATGGGTGTTTCCTCTTGCAGATTTCAATATTCAAAAATGATTTGCGTGATGTAAGTGTAAATAAGCTGTGTAGTACGCTCCTAACCCTTACTATTCTCTTGTTTCACCCCGATGTCGAGAATTTTGTAATTTTTTGACCTCAAGAATTATTTCAAGGAATCTTGAACATCATTTTTAAAACTGAATCACTGGTACATTAAATGAGCCAATATTTTCGGAATCGAGTGGAAGAACTTTAGAAATGCCTAATGGATCAATTTGTTGAGGTGGCTGATTTTGATTTTCCTGAGAAAATTGTTTAAGGCTAGCAGAAGGATTTTTGAAAAAGTCAAGCGGGTTAACTGATGAAAATGGTTGATTGTGTACTGCCCCAATTGAATTAGCAACTTCTTTAAGTCTGTTAGTTTGGTTGATGGTATCACCAGTAGTACTGCTAATCATGACTGGTTGAGTCTCTAACACAGCAGCTCGACTTGCTGGATCAGTTTCGCTATCAGAAACATTAATAATGTTTGCGTCAGCTTTCTGAGTTACTGTAAGCGCACAACTCAAGACGAATAAGGCGAGGATTAGGCGTTTCATATATTTTCAATTTTGATTCCGATAAAGTCTGGTTGTAAGGTGCTTTCGTATGCACCTCATGTAGTCCGCAGGCTTTTATGCTTAATTTCCCGAACGATTTAATCATGCAGGATGAAGATGATTTGTCTGTGAGCAATAGCTGAGTAAAACTGAATGAAATCTGAGATTTCACAGATCATGCTATTTTGCCAAGTCCCCCCATACCTCTCCAAAGCAAGGGGGGTGGTGTTTTTAGGCGCATGGGTGATAAGGGAGGACATGATCTGAGAAAAATCAGCAATTCATGAACCGTCGTCAGCAGATTCCGTGGCTAGAAAAATTCCTTTCGTACCATCTGCTAACTCGGCATAAAAGACAATTTGACCGACGTTGTTTAAGCCTTTTCTTGAAAAGGTTAAGTTGGTTACGGTAGAGTTGAATAGCGGCTCGCCAGTGGCAATTACTTTATTCCCTACTGAGTCGGCACCAGTAAAAATATTTAAAGCACCAGTAGTCAAGGTAGCTCCAAAAGCTACATCTCCGTTGTTATTGATCGTCACATTACTAAAGCTTTTGAATGCACTACTACTATCGGCAATGGTTGTGAGTGTACTGCTGGCATTGTTGAACAGATTGATAGCATTGCTATTTGAAAACACAACATCGCCGTTGTCATTGGTACCGAAATCAGATGTTCCCTGATTTATTAAAATGTTAAATGAATCACCATTGCTTCTGTAGATTCTAGAATCCTGGCTATCGGCTGACTGCCCAATACCATCAAAGGTAATTTGGCTTTGGTTGTTGATCACTGCACCGCTGATGAATGAAAAAGGCCTGCTAGCAAAAGGGCTAATAGCTTGATATAATGCTGTTACGACAGTAATACTAGGTTGATTTGGTCTAGAAATATATAAGGTGTCAGAGAATGTGTAGGTTCCTGTGTCTAAATTCTCGTTGATATAAGCGAGTTCTTCATTATTGTTGAAGTCATACTCAATGATGCCACTTCCGTTTCCATGTGCAGAACGATTAGCTGCTGCGTGAGCGGTAAGAGATCCGTTTTGAGCAGTAACAAGACGACTTGAACTTCCTGACGATCCCAGTGACACGTTTGCCAAAAATGCTACAGTGCCATTATTATTAATATCCACAGTTTGAGAGAAAGAATAAAAAGAAGGGGGAAGGTTATAGAATAGAGACGATACAGCATTTGTATCAGTAATTTTTGTAATTGTTCCGCCACTATTGGTATAAATTCCCTGATTGCCTCCACTTGGAGTCGCAACCAAAGGCAACTGTGCCACTGTCATTAATCGCAGGACTTGTAGAAACACTGCTAAAATCGCTCTGATTATCAGCAATTTTAGTGAAGGAAAAGCTCGCTTTAGCTTCAAGAGCAGGTATTAAGCTCAAACAAACACTGGTTGCTAATCCCCCAACAAATTGACGTATCCATTTTCCTGATTTCTTAGTATGGGCTGTTTTCGTACTGGCAAACGTTGTGTTAAAGATATTTCCGGTGGTAGATGTTTTCATAAAACAGCATTATTTACTTATTACTCATTAGTCTACAAAATTTTTACATGTAATATCATGTCCATTTAATTGCCCATGCGGAAAAGAATCCTCTCCCCCAATTCTTAATGAATCGCCTCAATGTCGCAACTTCGGCTTAGAAGAGATAACTGGCAAGATTTGCTTATTTTTTATAGATTTAGTGTGTATACAAGGGGTCTTACAGGCAGCCCTTTCAACGCGTTCAAAAGTACTATATTTGACTCCAAAAATACACACCTCATTAACCCTTACACAATCAGACTTATAGGATATTCTCCAAAAAAATGTTCAATTCAGGAGACAATAAATTGATCGTTTTTGATCTGCGATCGCATAAAAATTACCGATAGCTGAGAAGCGTCATTTTTGGCTTCAGTCTAGGAGCGGATTTCAGCCTTTGATTTTCTAGTACTTTTGTTCGCGTTAAAAGGGCTGGCTCTTAGAGGTTTTAGCTAGCGTTGTCGAGCGGATTGTCTTTCCACTCTGAAGGGAGTTCGGAATAGGGAATTACCGTCCTCTCCTTGCCTTCTCAACGGCGTTGAGGGTCAATCAGAGCAGCCATAGTCTCGCCTAACATATTAATTTTATTGCACCGCCTTATTGGTAAAAGCACAACACTTGTGTTGCATTCTGTGGATCGCAATAAAGGCATTTAAACTTAGTAAAATTGTACTTTTGAGAAATTTCTTGTAAAGTTTGTTGAGTTTCCGGAAAATCACTTGATGAAATATGATTTTCAACCATCGAATACTCTTGAGGGGTAAGTAGAGACCAATGCTTCTGCACACCTTCTAGGTAACGTTGAATATAACTTTCTCGGTCTTCTACTTCATTCCGAACAACATCAATGAGAATAAAAATACCACCTGATGAAAGGAGACTTTTAAGCTGACCAATAAAATAATCCTTTTGCTGAAGATGGAGATGATGGAGAGCAAAAGAAATTAGAATTGCATCGAATCTATTTTGCTGAGCTTGCACCAATTGAGAAACTAATTCAGAGAAATCGCCTTGGGTAAAAGTCGCATCGCACTGTATTCTTGCCATGTTTTGTTTGGCAAGAATACAGTGCGGGTGTGGAAAGATCTATGCCCTCATAGGAAACAATATTGGTATTTAATAAAGCTTGGGCCGTGAAGCTGGCATCGCCGCACCCCAGATCAAGCATCTTAAAAGGTTTTTGAAAATAGCCAACTAATATTTCGTGCAGTATGCAGTATACCTCGCGATGTCCAATATAGTTATTATTGAGCACTTTCTGATAAACTTTCCACTGCTCGTTAAAAAACTCTTTTGGACTAAAGGATGCCTCTTCACTACTTTTGAGTTGTGTTGTACTTGACATATTTAGTAAATCGCAAAGTTTTGCTCAAGGGCGATCATCAATTCAATTCTCAGTATAGTATAGTTCTAATAGTAGAGTATATACAGCAATGCTTGGGAAAGTCCGAGGGCAAGGTAAGGGCAATTGACAGAAAATAGATAATACTTTTGCCCCCAAGCAAATTTTGACAACAAACCTCTTATTTGGTGTTCGTAAGTAACCGATTTAAGTAAGGCAGAAAATAGAGGCAGTTATTACGTATAAAAACAGACATCTTTCTTCTGCCCTCTGCCCTCAGCGTAGCAGTATAGCTGAATGGTTAAAGTTGTACCATCACTTTGATTGCTTCTCTGTTGTCCATCGCTGCGTAGCCAGAAGGAACGCCGTCAAGGTTAACGGTGTGATCCAGAACTGGGGAAGGATCAAGCTTACCAGCAACGACATCGGCAAGCAGTTCGGGAATGTATTGACGGGCAGGGGCAACTCCTCCTCGTAATGCCACGTTAGAGAAAAACATCCGCGACAGGTTGATTGTCTCGCTACCATGGGGAACTCCCACAAAGCCGATCGCACCGCCAGGACGCGCAATTGAGATTGCTGTGCCCAAAGATGATTCCGTCCCGACGCATTCGAGTACCGATGGCACACCGCCTTTTGTCATCTCCATCACTTCGTCCACCGCCTGCTCATCTTTACTAGTCACCACATCGGTAGCTCCGAAGTGCCGCGCAATTTCCAAACGGTTCTCGTGACGACCAACAATGATAATCCGCTCGGCTCCCAACCGCTTTGCTGCTAGTACGCCACACAGCCCAACAGCGCCATCGCCAATTACTGCAGCTATACTTCCTGGCTGCACTCCGGCAGACACTGCGGCATGATGGCCTGTTGACATGACATCAGTCACGGGCAAAATTGCTTTTAACATGGCATTGTCACCCGAAACTGCGGGAGGGACAACAACTAGGGTGCCATCAGCCAGTGGTGCGCGTACTGCTTCTGCTTGTCCGCCATCGTTAACTCCACCCCAGAAGCCACCTTGAACGCAGGATGTCTGCAATCCCTGACCGCAGAATTCGCACATACCGTCAGAAAACGCAAAGGGAGCCAGGACGCGATCGCCTTTTTTCATATTACGGACTTCGGAACCGACTTCCTCAACAATGCCCATCCACTCGTGTCCCGTGCGCCAACCTGATTTCCAGTCGTCTAATCCACGATAAAACCACAGATCGGAACCGCAGATACAGGCATGGGTAATCCTCACAATTGCATCAGTCGGTTGCTGAATTTTTGGGTCAGGAACGTTATCAACTCGCACATCGCCAGGACCGTGGTAAACTGTTGCTCTCATTGCTGCCTCCAACTCATTTCTGTAGCTCAAAACACTAAGGATCGTAGTGAAGTCCAGCTAGATTGATATATACCTTGAGACTGAAGTCTAAAGAATGGATGTAGGAGAACACTTGCAATGCATGATCAGGCTGTATGCGGTGTAACAGAAAAAAATGTTTAAGGGAGAAAATACTTCTTACGTTCTGCCCTCTGCTTTTCTTTGTCAGCCAGGGATTTGAGTCCTCAGCCGATGAACACGGGGAATAAAACAGTCTGTGCTGTAGGAGAATGACAAGACTTGAGGAAATAGGCATGTAAACCTTATTGAAGGGAGACTGGAGACATTTTATCCCCATCATTTTCATTCTTTAGTACGGTATACCGAATATAATAATACGGTTAGCACTACCAAAAATCTTGTGTCAAGTACTTGAAAAAAATATTTACAATAAGTTACATTATTTTACAGATAACAACAAGATAAAGGAAAGAACGATGACATCACGTAGCTATGTAACAGAAGAAGGAAACCGCCTCAACAACTACGCAATTGAACCCAAAATGTACGTGGAACAGGCTCCACAAGTTGGTTTTACCCCATATGCTGAGAGACTCAATGGGCGTTTGGCTATGATTGGTTTTGTTGCACTGATTGCAGTTGAAGCCATCACTGGACAAGGTTTGATTGAATGGCTGACCAACCTATAATGTTGTGTGCGGTAGAATACTTTAGGACTTACGCATTGACAGGAATCTGACTATATGCCTTCAAACCCACTTTTTGTTCAAGATGTTCCAGTATGAAGTCACGAGCCACCTGAA
>JAQYWP010000586.1 GCA_029379285.1 Rhizonema sp. PD38 | reverse complement strand
AGAAGAATACCGATTAAAAACCGCCTTAGCGTTCGCGCAGCGTCTCGAAGAGAAGCCATGCCCGAAGGGCTTTAGACAAGGGCAGTGCGTTGGGCGGCTCTGCCGACTTGAAGCATCTGCCCGCGCCAAGGACGCAGAGAAATCAGATAGGTAATCTTATACCGGGAAGGGAGTAATCTACTACCTCGGCTTTATAAACCACTGACTTAGCACCATTACGGAAGCAATTACGTAATATTACTAGGTAGTACACATGATTTGATTCTCAATACTTTTTTCTGATCAACTTTTCATCAAATATAAGACTGATATCAGGTTCATTTAATTATTTTATAGTTACTTAAGATAACTATTACTACTTTTAAAGAGCAATCAAGTACTATATATAACAACATTTTTTGTGTACAGTACAATGCAAATCTCTTACAATCTCACATTTGTTATCCTCTCAGTCTTTGTGGCTATAATTGGTTCTTATGCTGTACTGGGTATTTTCCCTTCGTTTACCCAAAAAGAAGATGAAACTGAAATTCCGGCATTAACCACGGGCGTTATAATGGGTCTTGCTATCTGGACCATGCATTTTATAGGGATGAAAGCTTTCACAACAACACTCAAGGTAAATTATGACATTTTAATCACTATTTTTTCGATTTTACCAGCAGCACTTGGAGCAAGTATTGCTTTTTTTACGCTTTTTCCGAAAACAATGAAACGTCCTTCTAAAAAGCGTTTATTATTAAGTTCTTTAATTCTGGGAATCAGTATATCAGTTATGCATTATACAGGTATGGCAGCAATGATTATGCCTGCAAGAATTAGCTATAATTCTTTTCTAGTTATGTTATCTATCGTTATTGCATTTTTGGCATCATATCTAGCACTGGCGTACTTTATTAATTTAAACTTTTTCCATCATAATGATAGAAAAAAATACGCAAAAGTTTTTCCGGCAATATTAATGGGTGTCACAATTTCATTAGTACACTATATAGGAATGAGCGCTGCAAATTTTATTCCTAACTCTACACTCATTAATAATTCTCTACTATTACTCAACGAACACGCTACATATGGTCTAGCATTTTATTGTGCATTGATGCTGATTTTGACTTCAATGATTGTTGCAGTCACGTTAAATAAGTCAAATTGAGTTCAACTCGTCGGGTGCGTCTTTGATAATTAATTATTATTACTCTTGAATTATCTATCTTTTCGGACAGCACTAAAAAATTGGACTTTGGACGATATTATAAATAGTAAAAAGCCATGAGACGGGTGTTTTGAGCAAAAACATTCATGTCTGCAATCTCTCTAAACTTATATTTTTTGGTTGTTATCGTTATATCCCTCTCTTAGGGAAGATAATCTATAATTCTTATAAACAAAAGCAGAGTAATCAAGTCTCTGCCTTTCTTTTTAATACCGGGATATGAAAAGGAATCTGACTTGTGTTTACACCATAGCCAAAGCATCGGGTAAGTTAGGGGGCAATGTTCTATGCATCTTCCTAGAATATTGCCCACCCGACAACTAATAGCTTCTAACTATTAATTTTCATAACTTTCTTAACTTAGGATGGATTGTCGTCGTGGATACTTGGCGACTTATTAAGACTGCGATCGCACGCTCATATTGAGGATCAGACTGAGTGCCGATTAAACTTGGATTCGTTCCAAGCTGCCGTTGCTGGGCTTGTGTCAAATCTATCTTGACATCAGGCCTAATTCCTTTATGGTTAATATCTGTGCCATTTGGTGTAAAGTAATGTTCTATTGTGACTGCCAAGCCAGAACCATCCGAGAGTTTGCGAAGTTCCTGAACTAACCCTTTTCCAAAGGTTTGACTGCCAACAACGACTGCTCTTTTGTTATCTTTTAGGGCACCAGTAAGAATCTCACTCGCACTTGCCGAATTACCATCTACCAAAACAACCAAGGGTTGTTTGGTTAGGGTTGTGTGATTGGCTTTGACTTCTTCTTTACCGCCCACACGATCTACTGTGCGGACGATCGCACCATTCTCTAGCCACATCCGGGCAATCTCAATACTCGAAACGACAAGTCCCCCTGGATTGCCACGCAAATCCAATACAAATCCGTTAACTCGCTTGGCATTGAGCGTCTGGATTGCCCGACGCATTTGCTCTGGTGCGTTCGCACTAAATTCTGCCAAGCGGATATAGCCAATGCGTCTAGAGCCTTCCTGCTTAAAATTATAACTTACCTTTGGCACTTCAATATTTCCGCGTGTTATCTTGAAGTTAGAAACACTTTGCCCGTCACGCTCAATTCTGAGAACAACAGGTATGCCAGCTTTACCGCGAATCAGCTTGGAGGCATCCTCTACGTTCATTCCTTGAGTCGATTTCCCATCAATTGCTAAAATCCGATCTCCAGCTTTGATCCCTGCTTTGAGTGCCGGGGAATTCTCAACAGTTTTCACCACAACCAACTGCTTGGTTTTTTGGTTCTGTTCCATTTGAATGCCAATTCCAGACAATTGCCCATCAATTGACTGCTCTGTCAGGGTTTGGTAATCTTTGGGATCGAGAAAGCGAGTGTAAGGATCTCCTAGCTTTTTGAGAGCTTCTCGGATGGCGTTGTAAGCCTGTTCGCGGGTGGTGTAGTTTTGGCTTAACAAACTTTGTCTCGTTGCTAACCAGTCAACGTGATTGAACGTGCCATCTACATATTGGCGGTTAACGATTTGCCAGACTTCATCGACAACTGCTTTTGGACTATCTTGTAACTGGGCACGAACGGAATGACATGCACTAGGAGTCAATACAGAAAAAATAGTAGAGGAGGCGAGCGCTCCACAAACAAAGGCAGTACGGAGCAATGGGAAACGTTTTGAAGATTGACGCATTGAGATCAGTGCCAATAGACTTGGATACTTTAAATTTAGTTTTCACTACCTTAAAGTACAATACCGGAGTGTTTCGCCACTACTCAATGATTGACAGTTAATCTTACACCCTTACCATTCTAGATTTGAGTGCTTCCATCGCTTCAATTGTAACCGCAGTTGCTTGCCAAGCAGGACGTGCTACTAGGCGATGGCACCAAGCATTTAGCTTTGGATAGTCACACAAGGATACACCCGTACTCGGCAACCAAGGTATGACTGTTCCGGCAACAACCTCAGCTAGAGTCAGGTTTTGACTACCAAAGTAAGGGCGATCATCTAGCAAATTCTCAAAATATTTCAGCACTGTTGCAACCTGCTGCTTTGCTTGCTCAACTTTTTCTGCATCTTCTACGGATAAACCTAGCCAGTGCGATATTAGTAGATTAAAAGCAGAAAACAACTCGTTAGCAGTTACTAGTTGTACCATCCGCACAATTGCTCTTTCGGTTGCATTGTTTGGCAGCATAGCAGGAGTAGAATACTTTGCTTCTATATAGTCGAGAATTGCTAGAGATTCCACAATCTTAAATCCATCATCCACTAACACTGGAATGTGATGGAAAGGATTAATTTCCAAAAAACTCGGCTTAAACTGCTCGCCTTCGAGGTGGTTTACCTCAACTAGTTCAAACTCAAGTTTTTTTTCGAGCAGTACAATCCAGACACGACGGGAAATTTGAGATATTGGATTGTGATAAAGCGTCAGCATGAAAAAACCTCAGAGTTTTTGTACTTGTTTTGGAAGGAGAGCCGCTCCCTCATCCCTGCCCCACTCCCAAGTTTGGAAAAAGGGTGCTGTGTCGAGCGATTTTGAGGGCATTATGGGTGTGTTACCGAACATAATATATATAAGCGAAACCGTACCGACACTCAACGTCAAGCGAGCGTAAAGTTTAAGAGCAAATAGACAAATGTCATATTGATTTTTGATGAAGTGATAATGCCTTTAGAGCAAATACCTCAAAATCAACCGCTATCTCTTAATGGTTTACGGGTACTTGTGGTAGATAATAATGACGATTGCTTGCGGCTACTGACGATTATTTTTGAAGACTACTTTGCAAAAACCAAAACGGTAACATCTGTGGATAATGCCATACAAGTTATAGAAGAGTGGAAACCTGATATTGTGATCAGCGAGATCAGATTGCCTAAGAAGGACGGTTATTCACTAATTCGCTTCATTAGAAATAATGAAGCCAAGGAAGGAGGATTTCTTCCTGTTGTGGCGATTACAAGTTATATAGATCCAGAACTGTTTAACACAGCAAGGGATGCAGGGTTTCAGGAGATTATTCAGAAACCTTTTGAACCTGATGAGCTGGTTGCAGTTGTTACACAGCTTACACGATCTACAAAACAAAAGTCTAAGAATTTGCCCTTAGTACAGAATTTCATAAATTCGTGGCGAATTGACAGCAGTTCCTGATCGGGAGTAACTTAAGTATGGAGTCACAGATGAGACATTCAGGTGCATGAGTGGTTGTCAAAAAGCCTACAAGATTGAACTGAGCGAAGCTGAAACTAGTAGGTCATAATTGTCGATTACTGGATAATATTGTTTGAGAAGCCCATCATACGTAACACAGAACTTGGGAGGACAATGGAACGACCACGATAAAAGTATATTTTGATGCATTCGTTCACCTTGTTACTATCCATATCTGGGTTCCAAGAATGTTAGTGGGATAAGTTCATGTATTCTTCTCTCTCGTCTCCTTTTCAGTCGCAACGCGAGCTAAAGTTTGTGACAGTTTTTCATTTAGTTTGTACTTCCACGCACCATTGAGAAAGGAACTCAGGATGATACTATCTAACATCTCATAGTTACCAACAGGTATTTGGAGGGTAGTGCTGCGATGAATTGGCGGCAGGGACTCGTTCATCAATTGACTCTGCCAAGAGTGGGTAGGACGAACTTTAGATGGAGTTGTAGATAACGTTTCTACATCATGCCTCAATCCTTTATGCTGAAGTTGAAGGAGAGTACCTCCATCCACAGGCGCTAGAATCCAGGTAACAATCGAAGGTTGAATCATCATACTGTCAAGCCAAGTGTAGGAAAGTCGTCTTGGTTCATCCAGTTCAATTACCTCGCAGTCAATGCGGGTATTGAGCGCTGGTAGTGCCGAGTAGTGAAATTGGAATTTGTGTCCCAAACGCGGCTCGAAGTTATTTTCCATCAGCCATGCCGCAAGGGCACTGCGGTTAGTCAGTACCTGCCAAACTTTTTGTGGCGGATAAGGATAAAAAACTTCCATCTCTAAGTTTCGGCTCATGAATTCTCTTCCAAATAGTTACCAAGGGCATCCAGTTTTTCCTGCCAAAACTCCTCGTAGTCAGCAATCCAATCGGATATCTGCTTCAGCGGTTCTGGGTTCAACCGATACAGGCGCTGTCGCCCTGCTTTGCGCATTTGAACTAAGCCAACTTCACAAAGAACCTGCAAGTGCTGGGAAATCGCTGGTAAGCTCATTGCAAACGGCTCAGCTAATTGCTTAACTGGTTGCTCTCCATGACGCAACCGATCCAAGATCGCTCTTCTTGTTGGATCTGCGATCGCCGCAAAAACATCGGCACTAGCAGTAGATCTACTCATAGTACCCAGTCCCTAACAGAATGGCATTTTTGATCGATAGTTTTGCGGCTCAACAAAATCAAAATGATATGATTGGTTTCATCATATTTAGGTTAAAGCTTAACTGTTCTGATTATAGATAAGCATTTGCTTAAATGTCAATCATGATCGATGGTCTTAAAAATAAAAAGTTTAAATTAGACTCGCAATAGCAGTAAGCGATCGCGAGTAATATCATGTTCGGTAAATGAGTTATAAATAAAAGGTAGGTTCGTAGTTGAGGACAGTTCGGAGGAGGAGCCAGTGCTGCAGGAGGGTTTCCCTCCGT
>JAQYWP010000585.1 GCA_029379285.1 Rhizonema sp. PD38 | reverse complement strand
AGAAAGCGTTTCCAGACCATCTTGCAGGTTTTTACACGTATCTCGGCTCAATGCCGAATACATTCGCTATAAAAGCGATGTCCTCGATGTCGCTGGTACTGTTGTTGGACTGTACGATGAGTACAAACTGAACCTCGACAAGAAAACAATGGACGTTGTGAGCGAACACGCCCTGATGTTCCTAGACGAAAACAATCGTCCAATGCATTCAACTCCCATCGTTATCCGCTTTAAAAATGTGGCACTGTGGAGCTTCAAAACAGCTCGTGACGAGTTTTACCGACTGCTTGAAAAAACTTTTTCAGATTATTTCAAAGTACAATTTAGCGGTAAAAATGACAAATGGCGATCATTGGGAGTTATCGATTGCCAGTTCAAAGCTGTCAAAGAAGGCGAAGGAAGCAATAAATCCTACTGCTGCAAAACTGTCAGATATACAAAGCCAACAATTGATAACCTGCCGCAGCTTTATCTTGGTAGACTCCAAGACAAAACCACTGTCTGGAATCTGCATGATGCGATCGCTGGCTTCACAGAAGCACCTGCTTTACCAGCCTCTCTTGAACTTGAAGTCAAAGTTCTCCCTCCTGCCGGGAAACCAAAAGAGAAAACGAAGACTTCTACAAGCACCCATAACAAACCACCTCGTAAAATTAGCCAAATTGAAGAGGATGACGACGAGGATGAGTTTGAAGTTGACGAGGAATTGGAAGACGACGACTTTGATGATGATTTTAGCGATGAAGATGAGGATTAAGCAAAGTCCGAAAACCTAAAAAAGAACCCCAGCACCATTTGTGACTGGGGGAATCTTTTTTTGGCATCACTAAGATTGCATCTCATGTTTAATGCATTATTTGCTGTTTTTATCAAGTAATTGACTGTTAGCTAACTGATAATTTTGACCATTGAAGCAAAAAAGCATTTGCCGAAGTTGATCGCCATCTACCTGCATAACCTGCAAGCAAGGTAAATCTGCATTAAGTAGATCGCCAACTCGAAACAAAGGCTTACCCTGTGGTAAGTTAGGGTTCAGGTAACTCGAAAAAATCTGGCTTAACTGCTTATTTTTATTAATTAGATAACCGGTGTACAAACAGCCTGCGGCTCCACAAACACCAGAGTTATTGTAATCAAGAAGAACCAATTCACCCAAGCGTCCTTCTTGTGTCCAAGCTAACACATTCGTAGCTGCTTGAGTGGGATCGAGTTCAGTGTTCTGTTGGATAATTTGTTCTAAGCTCTTGACAGGAACTACAGATAATGCTTTTTGCCAAAACAGCGTTGCAGCACTAGAACTACAACCAACAGTTCCTAATAATAATGAAAGCAGTAAGAAAACTCCAAGCCCAAAGCGGAACCAACGGGCAAGTGACATCCAACACCTTGGAGGTTTGGAAACAGGGGATGATAAAATCTGATGTTTTGGTGATTTTGGTTTTGACATTGAACTACCTCTATTTCACTCTCATAACCGTGTGATTTCTAGAGACTTACCGACGATCGCACCGTAGAAAAACCTCGATTGGCATAAAGCATTGGCTTACTTAAGTAAAGGAGACGCAGGAGAACTAGAGGATATAGATGAAGCCGTGGGAATACAAGCAGTACTAGTCAATGTACTACCCGTATTTGACTTGTATCGCTTCAAAACATCAAGCCCATAGTTATAAATGGTCAGTTGATTGTAAGTTTCGCTTGCACCAGAATCAACTTTGGAGTATTCCCCTCCGAAGTGTTTCTGTGCTACTCGCTCAATCAAGCGATCGCTTAGCGTATCAGAAGGAGAATCGCCAAAATAAAGCTTCCCAGTTTTAGGATCGGTTTGCTTAGATGTAGAAGCAATCAAGTCTTGCAACGAAGCGTTGAAAGCGGCTTCTTGATCTGCAGGCGGATAGAACTCAAAAAGTTCTTCCTTCTTTATCTCCCCGCCGGAACGAATCTTACTCAACCACGCCTCACCACCTGGTTTACTGCTAATTGCCTTCACCGCATAAGGGTTGTAAGACATATCTTGGTACTTTCCTAAAGAACGCCCACACTTTCTTCCATCAGCACAAACATAAGGACTGAACCCATCAGATTGACCGTCACTAGCAAATGCACGACCTAAGGCATCTAAATTGACCCCTTGCAAAGATGCTGATGATGTTTTTGTAGGAGAACAAGGTGCATTAACAGTATTTTGGACGGGTTTGGGTGTCGATGCTGATGAAGACACCACTTGTGGTTGAGCTTGAGTCGGCATGGAAGCATCAGTAATTAGCCTCTCTTCCATTGTCCCAATAAATATCGGAGAATTCACCCGATAAGTGAAGAAAGGAACTGGACCAATAAAGTAAGGCGTACATCCGCAAGGACTGCAAGACCGGAAAAATAAAGCAGTGGTAACGCTATCGGTCGTTTCATCAGTATCCAAAACCACCACTTTGAAAGAACTGCCAAACGGCAATCTTCCCGTTGGTTCTTTACCACCGTTAACGCCTTTTAAACAGCCCCAACCTCCCTCAACTTCTTGGTATTTACCAGAAATCCACTGCTTTCCTTCCAATCGTCCTTGACCTTGATTTTCTAAATCATTAAGCTCAATATAGGCACAATTCTCCTGACAAGGAACTGAAAAGCCTTGGACATCAGAGCCAGAAATGGTGTTAGTTCGTTTAGCTTCGGCTTTGCCATAAACCATATCAATCCTCATCACCGAACTGCCAAGTTCAGTCATGGGATTAGGCATGGCAGCCAAAGGCACAGCGAAGAGTCCTGGCACATCTTTAATGAAAGTGTTCTGCCAACCTGTGAACTGTTGAAGTGGAGTGCTGTCTAAATTAGGAATGGAAGAAACTGAGTAACGGCTCAAATCTGTTTCTCCAAGCAATAATAGCCCTAATTGAGGATTTTGAGCTAGTACCTGAGCAATTTGAAGCTCGGATACATTCATCCCCCCGGTTTTATTAGCAAGTAAAGTAGCTATAGGTGCAACATCTCGGACATTGAATTGTCCCAAAAGCGGCACTGCCTTGGCTAATTGGTTTAAAGTCTGCTCCGAGACAAGAGTAAAAGTACTCAAAGCTACCTGATTCAAATTCAAACCCGTAGTTTGTGCAATTGCCCCAACTGAAAGTAGTTCGGGTTGCAGCGCTTGGCTTACATCCCCCAACTTCATATACTGATCGGGAGTTTGCCCAGCCTGCCAAGTGCGACTTAAATCGTAACCAACAGCTTGCGTATACGAAAGAGCATACAACAGACTGCCCAGTGGAGTCAGCAGTGGCTACTCGTTCTTGGATATGCGTCCCATTGACTTCGACTCAATCAAATACGATTACTTTGACATAGCCTTGTCTATTAGAAAAAGTGTAGTACGACACGCTACACAAGCTGGTTGGGGCAAAGCTCGCGGGAAAGAGTACTCTCTCCCGCAGACTTTGCGCAAACGTGCGGCACGGACGCCTTCTCAATCTGCAAGCAGTCAAGCACCAACGCCTAGTACCCAGGCGCAAAGCTCGCGGGAGAGAGTACTCTTTCCCGCAGACTTTGCACCAAACCCACCGTCAGAAGTCCAGCTTAAACTGTTTTAACCTCAATCCTCACAAAGCATTCGCCTTTTAGAATTAGCAAGCACGTTCTGGAGGCGATCGCCTGTTCAATTGGCATTGCACCAAATCGCTGTCTCAATTGCCTTGAATACGTCACCACTTTATATATTTAGGAGACACCAATGAGAGATCCTTAAAATGTACCACACTCTATTTTCATTGTTGTTCACAAAGATTAACTTTCCAGACAAAAGCATTGCCTCATATGTATTTATCTTAAAAAAGATAATCTCAGTAATCCTTAAAGTTGGGACAATTATCCGCATAGTTATCATTAATAAGCAATTCAAAAACCTTACCCCTTTTTATGAAAAAATTAACGCTATATTACCCAGAAATTCTGCGCCTCGACGAAACTTTTATCAAAGCTGTATCCTTAGAAGTCTGGGTACAAAGTCCTAACACACAATTATGGCACTGTGCGATGATGAAGCAGGCTTGTGGCAAAAACTACGAAGCTAAAATATTAGGAAACAAAACTTGCATCCCGGAACCAAAAGAGCAATTCATTCATTACTTTAGTTCTTGGTCAGAATTCTTTAATGAAGACAAAGAAAATGCCAATCAATATCCTATACGTTTGCCACAGACTTTCCTCACTTTAGAAGGTGCTGCTGCCTTCAATCAATTTTGGGTTTGGAAACAGCTATATACCGGACAACTCTGTTATCACGCCATTACCAAAACTGCCGAAGAGCTTTTTGAAGCAATGGGATTTGGTGCAATCAATATTAACCTACCTATCAAAGGACAAATCACAGTCCCCGTGGTCATTTGCAATGGACATTTAGAAGAAATAGAAAAGAGTAAAGTACTATCGCCTTTTTCACCCCATCCAGCTGACTGGTCAGAAAACGAGCGCATCGCCAAGGAAGCAATGCAGTCAACCAACCCAGATGCCGCTTTGCATCTGCTGGCGTTCATGGAGAAAATATCAGAAGATTGCTGGAGCGCAGGATGGATAACCGGACATGGTCACAACCTTTGGACTCTTCTACATAAAGCAAGCACAGAACCAGTTCAATACGGTGACCTACCTATAAAACCCGAAGACATTCAAACCCTGAAAATGCTAAATCGACAGTGCCAAGGTTGGTGGTACTGGGATGAACAACAAGATAAAGGAACAATCTTTGTCAAGCAGCTTATGCAATCCTATTTCTAAGAATAATTGTAGTTGCCATTGCAGCACTTACAAAAAAAGGGTGTAGGTGCTGGCGTGGTAGGGTGTGGGGTGTCGGGAAAAGAGAAATACTGCGTCATTGTTTAAATCCCACGTATAGGTGGCGTGGGTTCCCACACCCTTTGACAATGCGCTTCCCATTTAACCGAAAGAAAGAGAACAAAGTTCTTCAATCTCGGGTTTAAATCGCACTCGAATCAGCAACAAATTAGGGCTAATATCAAGTTAGGATGAACACTTATAATTAAGCGGCGCGAGTCATAGGCCACCAGAGAAGTGCAAGTTAACTCGCGCTCTTATATCATGTTGTTTGAGTAATTGTTGGCATCGATAAACTAACAATTCTTCTAACTCGTCCAATTTTATTTTTTCGTGCCCACCTACTTATGCGGCTTCTAATTGGTTTAGGATTTCTGGGTTTTGGTTAACGGTAACTCTAAGCCATTCTATTTTTTCCCAATGATTATCAATCTGAACATCTTCAAGTTTAAGCCTTAGTAGCTTTTGAATTGAATTAACCACTTCTAACCGATGCCATCCATTTAATACGTGGAGCTTGATTAACTTGGACAGGTTATCATCATAGTCGCAATTAAAAAACGTGCCTACGTGATCCACATAATCTTTAATAGTGTTGTCTGAGCAGGAGTCATCAAATCTAACGTACAGTTTCCAAAATTCTTTGTACTTACTGTCCAGATCGCTTTCTATTTTAAGAAATTCCAATTCATTTTCAGGAGTTCTTTCTAAGATAACACCATCGTAAACTAAGTATGGTGTCTTGTAAGTCCTAAGTTTTATCTCAGCAGGCTCTCGATGATAGTGAAAAGTATTATATGGACGACTCCCTATGAAGTTAGCGAAACTATCGTAGCCAAGTTCCATCGAAAAATCTAAATGAGGTAGGTGCTGGTTGCCATCAAGATAGTACTTGACGGTACACCAATTACTGATTTGATTTTGATTCATCTTCATCCTTAACTTCTTTCAAGTCAGAACTTACGCATTGACAGAAAGACTAGAATGTGGAATCGAACCACATTTCTGTGCTAG
>JAQYWP010000584.1 GCA_029379285.1 Rhizonema sp. PD38 | reverse complement strand
CATTGTTATTATATAACGGTAGATCACAACCCCCCAAAATTAATGACATAGACCACTACTAACATTTGGGAGGTATTGTTAGTTGTAACGACATGACGAAACCAGAAACTAGCTTTTCTGCGAATTACCACGAATCGTGGAAAGTTCCTATTGAACAGCATTTTGAGGAATTTGTCGCCTTCTTCTTCCCCGAAGCGTATTCCTGCATAGCCTGGGAGCGAGGCTATGATTTCCTTGATAAGGAATTTCAGCAGATTGTTCGGGATGCTGAAGTCGGAACACGCTTTGAGAAATTACTGGCTTGAGTCCAACACGGTTCTGAGGTATGTATTCAGGCGGACGTATTCTTACGTTTTCAGTCAACGAGTTTTTCTGGCTCAAATAATTGTTAAAATAGGCTGAAATGGCTGCAACAAAATACCCAAAATTTTATCAACCTCTTTAATATAATATTCAACAGAGTCTATATAAACAGTCTTGCCTTCTATAAATAAAAACTTCCAGTTAGTTCCGGTAGTCACAGATCCATATATACGCTCAACTTCACTTTCTTGAACTTGATTGAATAGTTTTGCTGCAATCATTGCTGCAACACATTGACCAAGACCTCCGTTAATATCTTCTTTTTTTGCCTCGAAAATAAACATTACAGGAGTAGAAATAAATAATTGTTCTTGTGAAAAACTTAAGATATAATCGCAAAATCCTTGTAATCCTTTCGTCGGTTCAACATTAAACTCATTACCAGAAAATAACGATACCTTATTCTTTAAAAGTCTTCTTAAGTCTGCTAAAATTGGTGCGATTAAAAACTCAGAACGAGCTTTTTCCGTCGCAATTGAAGTGGCTAAAGGGATGTAATCTATCAAGAGCGCTTTTAACGTCTCTGACGGTGCAATAGATTTTATATCAATAAATAGATTACGAGTTTCATCAAGCGTTAAGTTAAAGCTTTTTTGTACCTTCGCAAGATTAAAATCACTATATGCCATCTTTTGCCCTCGTAATTACTCGCTTACATTTTAACTATCATTAGACATTGAGTGAAAATCAATTATCCGTTTGTCAAAACCCTTGGTAGGGGCCGAACAGCTGTAGCCTGCACAGAACGCCTAAAGGCGAACGCCCCTACATCATTTCTGGAGATGTCTATTGCCAATTACCTATTTATCGACTAATGCGGGATCTGCGGATCCCTCATCGAATCAACCCTGATACCCCTCGTTCAAATTAGCAGACGGATTCAAGCAATTTTTGAGATATAACTGGGAATGGTAACTTGAATTATTTGTTAAAATATTAAGTAAGGTAAACAAATTAATCATAAATTCAGAGTCTAAATCAATGGTGTTATTTGGATTGGGGAAAAAATTTAACCTGCCTACTCCCGAGCAAGCTTTGCCAGGACGTGCAGAAGCTATGCTAGTACCTAGCCGTCATTACGTAAATGGTCATCCACTTAAGCCGCCTTTTCCAGAGGGAATGGAGATGGCTATTTTTGGTATGGGGTGCTTTTGGGGAGCAGAACGCAAATTCTGGCAACTGGATGGAGTTTTCACGACTGCAGTTGGTTACGCCAGTGGCATAACTCCTAACCCTACCTACAAAGAGGTATGTTCCGGACAAACCGGGCACAATGAAGTGGTGTACGTTGTTTTTGACCCAAAAGTGATAAGTTATTCAGACTTACTAAAAGTCTTTTGGGAAAACCACAACCCTACTCAAGGAATGCGCCAAGGTAATGACACTGGTACTCAGTACCGTTCTGGAATTTACGTATATTCGGAAAACCAAAGAAAGCAGGCAGAATCATCCCGAGACTCTTATCAGCAAGCTCTTAACGCTGCTGGGTATGGCAAAATTACCACGGAAATCCTTGATGCTCCTGAGTTTTACTACGCTGAAGACTACCACCAGCAGTACCTTGCCAAAAACCCTGGTGGCTATTGTGGATTGGGCGGGACTAATGTTAGTTGTCCTGTAGGAGTGGTTCAAGGATAGCTATTAGTCAGAGGGCGAAAAAAGCTGAGTGCTGAAAACTAATAGCTGATGGCGACGGCAAGAATCCTTCCGTATTAAAAAACATTGGAGTTCCCCGTCGCCTCTGTTTTAGTGGTGAATGATTAACCTGAACAGAGTGAAAGCAGCACCCCACAGCATGATACTAATAGGCGCACCGATGAGAAGGCCGGCGATCGCCCAGCCTCTCTGATGGTTTTTAAAGTGTTGAATGCTCCGCCACCGTCTGCTTTTCCAGGCCCATTCATTGCCTTTAGCACCTAGAATAAGCGTGAATAGTGAACCAACTTCGGGTACGAAACATAACAATCCCACCCAGACATGATTAGTCCACAACCAGAACCAAGGCAACAGGCACGCCCCCCAATTCCACCCCAAAATTTCATCGGGGACTTTTTCTGTTGTGTTGTTAATACCGCATCCAGAATTGTTTCGGAATTCTTGTGGCAGCAATGTGTGATTCTGGGTTGTAGATTTGACAGGAAGATTAAATTTGAGAGCATCTAACGCTTGGCGGGCAGTAGTAAACCTTTGTTCTGGTGCTGGTTCGGTCAACTTTTGCAGCCAATTGACAAAAGTGGGACTTAAGCTAACTTGATCGGCAAACTGAATCCGCAAATCGCGTTGAGGCAAGTCAGATGGGGAAATGCCAGTTAATAAATGAATCAAAGTTGCTCCCAGTGCATAAAGATCCGATGCTGGAACTGCTCTACCACCAAATTGTTCCATAGGAGCATAACCATAAGTTCCCACTACAGTAAAAGTGACTCCCTCTTTTGCTGCTTTATCTTGAACTGCACCAAAATCAACTAAATAAATCTGATTTTCTTCACCCCAGATTAAATTACTTGGCTTGATATCCCGATGCAGCACTGTAGGATTCAACTCATGCAAGTTAATGAGAATGTTTAAAACTTCAGTGGCAATTTTCCGGGCTTCTTTTTCCGTAAATCTTTTGCCAACAGTAAGCTTTTCCTTGAGAGACTCACCAGCTATATACTCTTGTACCAAGCCAAACCAGAGTGTTCGGTCATCGATACAAAAATAATCAATGTACTTGGGAATGTAAGGATGTTCTAGCTGTTGGAGAATCTGGACTTCCCGTTCAAAGAGTTTGAGGTCATCCCACTGCACAGCACCGCCAAAAGCAAGAAGTTTGACCACAACTTGCTGATTTTGCGTGTTACTAGCTTGTAAATCTAATGCCAGCCAAGTTTGGCGAACTCCGTTTTGACTGAGTTGCCGTTGGAGTTGATAACGGTTGTGTAATAATTGTTCTGCTTGCAGCATCTAGCACCTGCTTCATCACCAGCCTGATTCTCTCTAATTTAGCTTTGAGATCGTGATTAAAACAAATTTGAGTTGAGCCAACACCGCGCACAGCGAGTAGACGCGGATTCAGGCAAGAAGTTGGAGGTGTAGTGGACAGAGGAAGAGGTGGATAGAGGCAAAGTAGAACATTCACCAAATCTTTCTTTTCCCAATACGATGAGAGCCTTTTTTCTACTTCTGCTCCTCCTGCCTCCCCCTCTGGTTTATCTGCCCTTCTCTCTTGTCCCCCCTCTTCCTCTCTCTTCGATCACTCGTGTCACCTTAAGGGTAAACGGACCACCTCCTGTTTTACCAAAGGCACTTACCCGCACGACGTAATTACCAGACTTAACAATCCGGGCAAACAGGAGAGAGTCGGTTGTGCCACCAGGACCATCATCGTTTTCTGCTACTGTTGTACCATTAGCACCTATTAGGGTAACTAAAGTGTCAAATTTATCCGATTTCAATTCAATCAAGATTTGGTCACCTACTTTCAAATTCAAAATGTAATCTCGGGCAAATCCTCCTTGACCTGTAGGAATATCTTTATCCGAGAGCGTATTTTTGACCTGAGAACCAATGACTAAGGGAATCGGGTGATAGTCTCGAACTACTTGCGCCCTAGCGCCAACAACATTCAGGCTAAATGCCAGAAAAGATATTGCACCGATCAAGGACAAGAAAGGAATTTTTAGCCAAAGTTGTGGCTTGTCTAAATACAAAGTTAAATCCCTCACACGCACAAGTTAAACTGTAATATATAATTACACCTTTAAAAAAGCTGCTAATAACGACTAAGACCTTTCGCCCCTATGACTGTGGTCTATTTACGTAAAGCTCGCGGGAGAGAAACTTCTCTCCCGCGAGCTTTACCTGAAAATTGCTGTAAACTGAAGGGCAACGCTTAGCGGCGACTGGATGGGACAGGAGCATCCCACATATATTGCCCTGCTTTGACTCGCTTCCAGCCTTTATAACCACTGCCTTTGTTTAACATATCGTTGATAGATGCGCGTGCTTGTTTGCGCTCAGATGCAGATAAGCCATCTGGATAAAACCACTGCAAAATAGCATCAATGTTCATCGCTTGAGGATAACTTTCTTGAAGGATCTGTGCTAAGGCTGCTGTCAAGGTGACATATTGCTCCAACTTAGGAGAATAAGGCAAGCGTGAGTAAGTAAGACGTGCTTGTGGAGACTTATTATTGGTATTGCTAGTTTTCTTTTTCGTAGAAGACTTTTTAGCAGTGGAAGATACTTTAGCAGAAGGAGAGGTTAAATCTGGAAAATAACTTAGGTCAACAGTCCAGCAACCAGGAGAATCAGGAATCGCATACCAAGAACCTTCCTTCTCTCCTTGAGAAAGGACTCTTTCTACTTCAGTCTTGACTGACATATGAGCTTTTTCATTCATCTGCCCGTAAAGCTCCCAGATTAAATAGTCGATTTGCAAGATTTTGCCTTTGTTAGCTTCTAAAATGTTGGAAATGGCTTGATGTGCTGTCATCTCTTGTATTAAAGCAGCTTCCGAAGACTCATCATGAATAAGTTCTGACTCTAAACTTTCGAGAGTGTCATCAGCTATCTGCTCAGCAGTTGGTGCAAACGAACTGGACTCCAGTTCTAACTCCAAACTTTCGAGAGTATCTTCAAGTACCTGCTCAGCAGTTGGTGCAAACGAACCAGACTCCAGTTCTGCCTCCAAACTCTCGAGAGTATCTTCAAGTACCTGCTCAGCAGTTGGTGTAAACGAACCGAACTCTAGTTCTGCCTCCAAACTCTCGAGAGTGTCATCAGCTAGCTGCTCAGCAGTTGGTGCAAACAAACCTGAGTTCGGTTCTGACTCCAAATTGTTAAGATCACCCTCGTCGTTATCGATATTGTGTTTTTTAGGCGTAGACAAGGTAATCTGACTGTCAACAGATGCTTCTGAATTGAGGCTAAGCATCGGATTCAATAATGCCTCTATATGGAAGAGTTGTTTGGCGGCAATTTCTGCCGACCTTTCATGGTACTCTGCCAATTGACGGTAGTAATCTGCTAACTTGGCAAGTATCTCTCTACTATGATCAGGTGGGGAGGGCGGAGGTGGCATTAGCATAAATATTCCTTCAAAAGTGATCAACACTCGGTAAACAGTATCTAATAATTGTTAACCGATATACTTATAATAGATAACTGATATGGTTACTGCTTGGTGCGTAAACACTTACTCTGTACTCCATTACATTTATTTCCATATTTTGGACAGCAAGTGGCAAAAGTCTCTCTTTCCACTGCTGCATGGCAGTATTGGCAGATGAATTTGTATACTCTGGTGGAAATGGTACGTGTATGCGCTCTGACGGTATATTCTCGGACGCGAACTTTTTTACTTAGCATGATGTTGTCTGATCTTTTTTTGCTGCAAACAGTAGTGGATCTAATAATAGTCAAAAATACCCCATAATCAAGACATAGGTCTGAAAATCCAGATTTCTGACCGCGTTGCATTCCACATAATAAC
>JAQYWP010000057.1 GCA_029379285.1 Rhizonema sp. PD38 | reverse complement strand
ATCTTTAGCTCTTCGGCTTGATATTTGGATCATTTTTTTATTGGAATACTCTAAGCCACCAGGATGGGACTTGTCTTCCCTAAAAAGACACTACCTGCGGACTGTGGGAAAGTTACGCTCAGTAGATATCAATCCATAGTGGTTGAGACTGGGAACCAAGCCTATGGGGCAGACAACTGCAAGGGCAGTTGGATATCTAGGAGATAAGGCTGAAACTCCTAAAGGATCCCCGTCTCTTTAGAGCGGGGAGTGTCAAAACTGAAATTTCTGCAAAATAGAAATTTTTAATCGGTAATTCTCCACTATGCTGTGCTATCCTTAGTAAAGGAAGAAAAACCCAGAGCTTTTAGCTCTGCCCTTTTGAAACTGAGACCGCTTAGGCAACAAGGAGGTGATGCCCATGATAGAAAGTAGTAAATGCATGGGTCATCAGGTTGCAGTATGTCGGCTGTGCGCCGGAGCTGTTCTTTAAAGTTAGCCTAGTTTTCTTGTAAAACTAAGTTTAACCAAGTTGTTAGGCATGTTTGGAGATCCGTCCGGCAGTCTGACTGTAACCTGAAGACCCGCTAGACCGCTCCTAAATAGATCATCCGATCTATTTAGGAGCGGATAGTTTTATATATGGGTAACTTCTTAAAATTGCCAAATTATCATTTCTACCGAAAAATCCTTTGTTGAATGGCAGTGCATAAGGTAGCCCGTTCAAAAGGTTTATTCTTCAGAACACGTAAACAAAGGATGCGATAGCGTTAGCGATCTTCGAAGCGGTAGCGTTAGCGTAGCGGTAGCGAGGCACGAGCGTCGGAACGAGCGCTACTCGCTGCTGCTAAAGGCATATCGCGTCCGGAAATAGCAATGAAATGGTTTATTTACCGTTGATGGGGGGTGTCACTCTTCATTCCCCAAATGTATCCTAAACAACAGAGTTTCAAGGGCATTTTTATAAGTAATATGTCAAAAGGTAGTCGCTTCAACAGAGTTTTCTAAAGTATCAAGAAGATAGAAGTAAGTTTTCGTTTAGAAGTAGAGAAAAAATCAGTACTCTTAATAGTTGACATTTTTTAAAATGTGTGCATGTATACAATCTTTACTTCGTGGGTTGCAGACACAGCTTGAAGATGTGACAGTTCACAAGGCGAACGCTCTCGTCTTGCCACCAATTTTGGGTAATTTATAATTGCGAAATATACAGCTATGTTTTTGCATAAGTTAATTACATGGTTTGTTTACCTAAAGTTAATTAATTCTTAGCTTGGCAAAAACTAAAATCGTATATGGGCAAATATGTCTTAACCTATAAAGTTCTAACAAGAAGTCATGTTTTCGAGAAGAGTTGCAGGAAACAAAATTATCTAAATTAAGGTGTGAGGAGAATAGTAAAGATGTCTAATATCTTGTGGAAATCCTTGGTGGTTAGTCCAGCGGTTCTAGGAGTAATGCTAGCTTCAACAGGCGCGATCGCGGCTCAAAACCCCAGCAAATCGGGAGTTGTGACAAAGGCAGAAATACTGCAATCTAGTAAGCAAGATGCTTTTACATTGACATCAGGCTCAGCAGCAACTTCAGAGACAAAAATACAGATAGCTCCAGTCCAGAAGTTGGCTGATGCACAAAAGCAAACAGAAGTCAACGTATTAGATCAAGTTAATAAATATAGTAATGAAGGGAATTCCAATTCTCAATCCCAAGTGACATCGGTTTCCCAATTCTCAGACGTACAACCTACAGATTGGGCCTTCCAAGCGTTGCAGTCCTTGGTTGAACGTTACGGTTGTATTGCTGGTTATCCTAATGGAACCTATCGTGGTAACCGTGCTTTGACACGTTATGAATTTGCCGCAGGTTTGAACTCTTGCTTGGACCGAGTTAACGAACTGATTGCCACAGCAACTTCTGACATTGTCAAAAAAGAAGACTTAGCAACATTGCAGCGCCTGCAAGAAGAATTTTCGGCTGAACTAGCAACCCTGCGCGGTCGTGTAGATGCTTTAGAATCCCGCACAGCCGAACTGGAAGCAAATCAGTTCTCTACTACCACCAAACTGGTTGGTGAAGCAATTTTTGCGCTTTCCGATCCTCTGGCGAACAGATCTAATGATCGAAACAATGCTGTTTTCCAAGACAGAGTCCGTTTAGACTTGCAAACCAGCTTCACGGGTAAGGACGTTTTGCATACCCGGATCGCGACAGGAAATGGCAATAGATTTGACTTGGGTGCTGCGGCAAGACCTGGTGGAGGTGGTGCCAACGGTACATTTGAAGGAACTCAAACTTACCAAATTAACGGAGATACCACTAACGGTAACAGAGTTAATTTAGACTGGCTATCATATTACGTACCCATAGGACCAGCCAATCTTTACATTGCCGCAACTGGCGCTATTCATAGTGATTATGCTGCTACTGTTAACCCCTACTTTGAGGACTACGACGGCGGTAACGGCGCTTTGTCCACATTAGCTTCCAGAAGTCCTATTTATGATATTGGTGGTGGTGCAGGTGCAGCGCTTACCTTCAACTTGGGTAAAGGCGGCGGTATCCTGAAACCGAGTTCAATCACTGTAGGTTACTTAGCATCTTCTCCTAACAATCCTGCCCTTGGTCAAGGTATAGTTAATGGTAACTATGCCGCACTAGGACAGATCAACTTTAGCCTCAGCAACCGCTTCTCTTTAGCTGCAACCTACGTTCACGGTTATCACCACGGTGGTAGTGCGATCTTTGACGAGGGTGGATACTTAGGCAATTACACTGCAGCCGATGGCGTATCCAGAGGTATTGGTGTCGTAGGTACCAGACAGGCAAACGAGTTAATCGGTGCAGCTGAAAGTAACTCCTACGGTATTGAAGCCGCGTTCAGACCAAGTGATAAAATCTCCATCAGTGGTTATGCCGGTTACTATGATGTCTCGGGTAAAGTGACTAGAGCTGATGACTTCCAGGCTTGGAGTTATGGCGTTGGTTTAGCTTTACCAGATTTGGGTAAGAAGGGTAACGTCTTAGGTCTTTTCGCAGGTGCAGAACCCTATGCTCTTAACCGAACAGCTGTAGCTGGTGGTAGAAGTATCCCATACCACTTAGAAGGGTTCTACAAGTACCGTGTGAACGACAACATTTCCATCACCCCTGGTATTATCTGGTTGACGGCTCCCGGTCAGAACGAAGGTAACGATAGTGCAATTGTTGGTACAGTAAGAACAACGTTCACCTTCTAAAACGTCACAACTTATTTGCATTCTCAAGCAATGATTCCCCGCCAGATAGCGGGGCTTTTTGTTTTTAGTAACGAAAAGCAAACCCTAGCGAATAACCGGAGTATAATAGAAGTAAGTGAGGAGTTAAGACTTGATATGACGGTTGCCCTTAAAGTTATAAACGCCATCCGGGTAAAAAATCGTTCAAAATTTAGATATCAGGACATATCATCACTGGACTTCGATTCAAGTGTATTTTCTGAGGCTCTGGAATCGCCATAATTCAAAACTCCGCGCCTTCTGTACAGACAAGACGTGTCGCGTCTGTATATTTTATAACTCACAATTTATTTGCATCCTGTGGAACTATCGTGTAAATCGGAATACGCAATTCTTGCTTTATTAGAACTGACAATTCATTATCAAAGTGGAGAACCCATACAAATTAGACAAATTGCTGCACAACAAAATATACCAGATCGCTATTTAGAACAACTGCTTGCGACTTTAAGACGTGGAGGCTTAGTGAAGAGCCAACGCGGAGCAAAAGGCGGTTATTCATTGGCACGAGAACCCTGGAAAATAACACTTTTTGAAGTTTTAGGATATTTAGAAGGATTAGATGTGCGGACATGTGATGATGAAATTAAACTCAAAACTTTAGATAGTGCTGTTATAGAAGAAATTCGACAAGAAGCCTATCGAGCAGCTAACTCAATTTTGCAAAAATATACACTCGCTGATTTGTGTGAAAAACGAGATTCACTCAGGCAGTTGGATATTATGTATTACATTTAATTCAAAGGTTATGCCTGGTTTAACAACATGATCTCGGAGAAATGTATGATCTAATAGAGGTGTCTCATTAAGCAATGTATTTCTTTGCTATAATCGGCAGCGGAATGAAAAATTTTAATATCCTTTTTTCTAACTCCTGTACGGATAAATTGGACACATATATACTTAGAGATTATGTTAATTAATATCCAGATGTTATATAAATTAAATTTGCTCCTACTCCTTAGTCCCAATTTTTAAGTCAGCAGCAATGGCTGATTATAACTACTACGAAACTCTCAAAGTTAACCCGAATGCGAGTCAAGCCGAAATTAAGCAAGCTTATCGTCGCTTGGTAAAGTTATTTCATCCCGACAGCAATCAGGAAACAGCAAACCATGATCGGATTATTCGCATCAATGCAGCATATGAGGTTTTGGGCGATGCACACAGTCGTCTAAATTATGACAAAAAGTTGCGAAATGGTTTTCCACAAGGCAAAAGCGATCGCCAACAGCGGACAGCAGCAGCTCAACAAAAATATCAGGCTACACGAAAAACAGGAAGAGATGTTGATGAACAAGTTGAGGAATGGCTACGCTCAATTTATCATCCCGTAAATCGCATAATTTTTCGTATTCTCAATTCCCTACAAGAGCAAATTGAGAAATTAGCAGCCGATCCTTTTGATGATGAACTATTACAGGAATTTCTGGATTACTTAGAAAACTGTCGAAATGATCTCAAAAAAGCACAAGCGTCTTTTCGTTCTCTGCCCAATCCCCCAAGTTTAGCGAGATCTGCCGCTCACCTTTACTACTGCCTGAATCAAATTGGTGACGGATTAGATGAGTTAGAGTATTTTCCGGCAAGCTACGATGAGAGCTACTTGCACGCAGGACAAGAAATGTTCCGCATTGCTGTAGGATTGCACTGTGAAGCCCAAGAATCTGTAGTTCATTAATTGTTGTTTTTTGTTGGTGTTTGATGTAAACGACCAACAAAGAATAAAATTAGTTATGCTGGAAACAGTAAAAGGTTAAGAAATTTTACATTTTTCTCTCAGTATACTCATGCAATCTATTGTTAATCGCCGTGCTCAGTTTTCTGCAAGCCATCGGTATTGGTTACCAGAACTGAGTGAAACAGAAAATATAGAGAAATTTGGTGCTTGCTCCCGATTTCCCGGACACGGTCATAACTATATCTTATTTGTCTCCCTGAGTGGAGAGTTAGATGAATATGGCATGGTGTTAAACTTGTCTAATGTGAAACAAGTCATCAAGCAGGAAATTACCAATCAACTTGACTTTTCGTATCTAAACGATACATGGCCGGAATTTCAACAAACTCTGCCTACGACAGAGAACATAGCGAGAGTTATCTTTGAACGGCTTGCACCCCACTTACCTCTGATCCGCGTTCAACTGTTTGAGAATTCTGAACTTTTTGCCGATTATACAGGAAATGGAATGGAAGCTTACCTCACACTCAGCACTCACTTTAGCGCTGCTCATCGGCTGGCGAATCCTCGTCTCAGTAGCGAAGAAAACTTCCAGATTTATGGTAAGTGCGCTCGTCCCAATGGTCATGGGCACAATTATCATTTAGAAGTGACAGTCACTGGAGAGATTGACTCACACACAGGTATGATTGTTGATTTAGGTGCGCTCAATCAGGTAATAGAAGATTATGTCATTGAACCCTTTGATCACACCTTCTTAAATAAAGATGTTCCTTACTTTGCTGAAGTCGTACCCACTGCGGAGAATATCGCGCTTTACATCAGCAATTTAGTGCGATCGCCCATACAGGAACTGGGAGCCACACTTTACAAAGTTAAATTAATCGAAAGTCCGAATAACTCTTGTGAAATCTATTGTACTGAACCAGAATCAGATTTATTAGCTACTCGAGAAAAACAGTCAGTCTTAATACATCTGTAACTATAGCAAATTAAGCATTCAGCACAACAGAAGTCAGCTATGAATGGAATGAAGTCATCCGTTCTAATGGCTGAATGCTTACGTACCAATTTAAAATCTGCAAGCAGTCAAAGTCTACATGGTTGACTGCTTTTAATTATGGACGAAAATTGAATAAGTTTGGACATAAGTCTCTTAATTGAGTCTGTATTATAACTTGCTCATCTAAAAATTTTAATGTTGGATATGTAAAGAGGTAAATATCCAAACAACAATTTATTTGCTTACCTTTATGGCATTTTGATAAAAGCATTTCAGCATTTAATGCTTTCGTAAGAGTGAAAATTTAGGAGGATTTTATGAGCCATCCTTTCGAGCTAGAACTTTCTGATTTAGAAGCTGTTGATCTAAGTTTTGAAGAACAATTAACGTCTGAAGACGCTGGAAAAGTTCACGGTGGGATTAATGCTACCACTAATTACGTAACAGCAGCAGAGTTTGCTGAAGCAGGTGAAGAAGGTGGTGGTGGTTACCATCCCATACCCAAACCTATCCCTAGCGAAACCCTTACTGCTGTAAAATGGGGTGAGTCAGGTGAGGGTGGCGGTGGCGTTATTACTTATGCCATAACAGCAAAGTTCGGCGAAGTAGGTGGGGAAGGTGGTTATTTATAATTTTTCTGATGATGAATCATAGAATCGGCACTATCAACCAACAAAAAAATGAAGATTTGAGAAAATGGCGGTAGTGCCTTTTTTGAAGATTTATTTGTAGTAAGGACTTTAGTCCTTTTATTTTTGAGCGCTTCAGCGCTCACTACAAACAATATCAAAATGACTTTGATAGAGTGCTAGCCTTTTCAAGCTTTCAAATATTGTCATGAATATTCTAATTCTTGGTAGTTAAAGGGATGTTGAAGCAACACATGTGATGAATGCTTTGACACAAGCAGGTGCAGTGGTAAATTATTTAGACACTCTCTTGTTCCCAACTCAGATACAGCTATCTTGGGAGCCGAATACTCAAGCAGGATGCTTGACACTACCAGGAGGATGTCAGCTGAATCTTCAAGATATCAAGAGCGTTTATTGGCGTAATTTCTGCACTCCTTACATTCCCTCATTAAAAGATCCTGCTCAGCAAAAAATTGCTTTCAACGATTCCATGAGTGTATTGCGATCGCTGATACAAGCTTGCTCAGCATTATGGGTTAATTCCTGGCAAGCATATCAGTTTCACAAGGAAAAACCCTTACAGCTTAGTAAAGTTAAAGAAATAGGAGTGAAAATTCCAGCTACCTTTATCGGCAACAATCCAGATCGAGTGCTCGAATTTTCTGAATCTCACCCCAAAATAATTTTTAAGCCAGTCTATGGAGGTACCCATACCCAATTGTTAACAGACTTCCATTTAGACCGCAAGCGACTAAGTTTGGCACTCAAGCTTTCTCCAGTGACAATCCAGGAGTATATTCCCGGCACTAATATTCGTAGTTATGTAATCGCAGATTCGGTTTATTCTGCGGAAATTCGCACTCACTCCATAGACTTCCGAGAAGATTCCACAGCTAAGTTGGTTCCGGTAGATCTCCCAGAATCAGTTCAACAGCAGTGTCTAGCGATTGCTAAAGCATTGATGCTAGAGTGGACGGCTATTGATTGGCGTTTAAATCCAGAGGGTGAATACGTATTCCTAGAAGCTAATCCCAGCCCTATGTTTGTGAACTTTGAACATCAAACTGGTTTTCCCATTACTCAGGAACTAGTTAAGTTATTAATGTAAGATCACGTTCGCCTAATTACTTATAAATAAGACATAGGCTCGTAGTTGCGCTTTAGCGCTCTTAACTCTTAAGAGCGCTAAAGCGCAACTAGAGACTTTCCGCATAAGTGTTCAACCGAACTTTATATAAGCTGCCCTTGTAAAAAAATGGGAATTGGTCATTAGGCAAAAGAATTATTTTCGCTATGAATAGTCAGACTACTTACCAATTTTGGCATCCCTCTATGGATGTAGAAACATTTAATGAAATATTTCTACATATGTATTCGGGATTTACTGTTATAAATTAAGTTACATTAAGCACTTTTATTAACAGGTTATCTGCTTGATGTTTTTTTTTACTAAGTATTTTTTACTAATTTTAAATTAAGCTAGCAAAATTTTGTCAATAAAACAAGCGGAGTTTTGCTTTAGTAACAAGAGATTTTTTATCTGAAATTATGACTAATATTTATATTTTAAAGATTGGTTTCTTGACAAGAAAAACGGCAAAGTTTTTCAATAAGGAATCGATTACAAAGAAAAGCAGCTATGAGTCACTGGCATCAAGCTGAAGGTAAGAGCAATTAAAAATCGCTTCTTTTAGTGGGAGTAGCGTCCACTCAATAAGGTTCGTTTAGTTCAATCTCTATTAGGCGTATAGGCGTAGAAGGATGGCAGAGTATCTCAGGCAAACGCTCTTATTGTCAACAAGAACCTCTCAAAGTCAATATAATCGGAATTATCGCATTAATCCTTGCTTATTGATAATAAGTTAAGCATAGACGCTTTGGGATAAGCCTCTTCGGATTAGAGACAGAAAATTACCCGACGCGTAATCTATTAACAGATGAGCAAACTTTTAATTTATTGACAAGATGTTTTTGTTTTCCAATTTTATATAATCTTTGTTTCTTCAACGATTCCCCTAAAGTAAATTACCTAAAAATAATTCAAAAGAAATGCCAAAAATATGCCGATTGAGTGATTTCTTGTCACTCATAAAATATGAGGACACATATTGGATTTTATTTTGATAGTATGGCAAGCAGAATATGGATTCATGCTCAGATTCGATGAGAAGGTGAAGAAAAACGTGTTGAAGAACTTGAGCAGACACATGTTTTTATACCAATGAATACAAAGTATTGAAAACATGAGATGTGATAAATCTTATATCTGAGTACAAGTTGAGTCTATCTTTGGGTTTAATTATTGAAAAGTCAGCAATGTTTAAACTTCCTTTAACTAGAGAAAAATAAAAAAACTATAAAAATGTTCAAAAGAAAGACGAGAAATAAACAATCGGTATATACTATGTCACCACAACATATTGATTCGCAAAAGTCCCTAGTTAGTGTGATTATCCCCACTTACAATCGTCCAACTTATCTTAAACAGGCGATCGCTAGTGCTATTGCCCAAACGTATAAAAATATCGAGATTATTGTTTCTGACGATTGTAGTCCTGAGAATCCACATAAAATCATCGAATCTTTTCAAGCTCCGCGAATTCGATTCCGCCGCAATACAAAGAATTCAGGAATATCTATAAATGTGATCGAAGCATTCAAGCAGGCACGAGGTGAATATGTAACAAGTCTGAATGATGATGATATTTGGAATGAAGACTTTTTAGAAAAGCTCGTTCCGCAGTTAGATGCAAATCTCGATCTCGTATTGGCTTTTAGCGATCACCATGTCATGGATTCAGATGGCAATATTGATGATGCAGCCACAGAAGAAAATACCAAGCAATGGAAACGAGATCAGCTCACTGAAGGAGTTTACCAACCTTTTTGTGAAATTGGGATAGTCCATCAGGCTGTACCCAGTGCTGTAGCGACTGTTATCCGTAGGGATGCTATTGAGTGGAAAGATTTTCAAATACAAATGGGACCTTTTTGGGATCTATATCTAACGTATCTTGCTTGTCGTAATGGTGGTGGAGCATATTACTGTCCGGAAAGATTAACTAAGTACCGCGTGCATTCACAATCAGAAACTATGATTAGCGGCAAGGTTAATGCTGTTGCCAAGATCCGGAAAAGTAAAGCTAGCCTTTTTTGTTACCGAGAGTTTATGGAAGATGAACGGCTGCAACAGTTCAAAAGCTATTTCCGGGAGCAATGGTTGCAGGCACATACCACTTTAGCTATTGGATTGTTGCGCTCAGAAAAAGTGTCAGAAGCACGACCCTATCTTTTACATGCTCTCAAACAGCAGAAGTTTAATATCCGAACCATCGCCGCACTCATTCTCTCGTTCATACCCAAGCAAGTAGCACGTAGATTGCTGACCAATTAAATATATTTACGAGGTTTAGCGCGTCGTAAATATTGATAAATAAACCAAGCGAGAAATCCAAAAATCAGATTTAGGGTAAAATTTCTGAGTATAAATAGCAGAATATCTGGATAAAAAAGCTGCGATGGACTTAAAGGTTCGAGCTTTTTTGTTAATAGAAACAGTCCGAAAAAAGCATTTCCACCCAGCATGAGGGCAAATACAACCAAACCTTGCTGCCAGTAGCGGCGATAAGGCGTGTTCCCAGAAATTAGGACAAGCGGAATTTTTCCCTGTACTCTCCGCAGTAATTGTTCTAATCTCCAAAACATCCATAAAAAAAATGGAAACAACCCGTAGCTGAGAAGACGCAGGGGTAACGTAAAACTACCAGCACTAGATAGAGTATTCACTAAAGCGTGACAAATGACCGAATTTAGCCAACTGCTGGCAAGTAATTTCCTGTTTTTATCATGTGAGCGAATATTTGACCCAATAGATATTCCTAAAGCATATCCCCAAGGAGCAGAGAGCAGAGCATGAACAGGTGTCCCAATCAATCTTTCTAAAATTGATGCTGTGTCATAAGAAAGATAAATCCAACTTTCTTCAGCGTCAAATCCTAAAGCAGCAGCTATAGTGAACAGAAAAATAGTACTGGGGCGTAATTGGTACCTATGCTGAAGATAGTAGGTAGGAACAATAACCGCTATCAACTTGCAGCTTTCTTCAATTGGACTGATTTCTAGAAGCTGCCGTAAAGCAACACCTAAGAATGCTCGCTGCATTTTTTGCCAGTCCACAACTAAGTTAACTGCTGTTTCAAATACCCATTCCAGGCTGAGGGCAAGTAAACCCGATATTGCCCCGAAAATCAAGAATAACAGCAACCGTAACAGAGAAGGGGCAGTAGGAATTCGATAATAATAATAGACTACAAGTAGTAATGGTGGTATAACCGCCCACAGCGCCATGCTATATCTCTATATTTGAGCAATTATCGTGCGATGACGCCTTATATCTCACCACTAATTCCGCGCAAGGAATATAGTGGGAGGCTTACGGCGTTCCAGCTAATTTCCAGTTTTCGGTTTTAGTGCTAACAGCATTTCGACTTGGCTGGTTGAATTATCAGGACTGATAGCAGTCACTCCCAAACCTCGAATAGAACTTAGAATGGTCATTGATTCAGGAGTAATAGGCTGCTGTTGTAGGGTGGCAAAGTTCTTTAATAAAGGGACAGCTTTGTCCATATCCAAGTAAAGGTAACCGCCATTTGGCTTTGGCAAAGAGTTGGTTACAGCTTTAAAGTTTTCGCTACTATCTAACATACTATTTTTAGGAGATGCGATCGCCTCTGCTATTGGACCACCAAGAGCCACAAATACGGTATCTTGGTTTAGCCAACCGTGTGATAGTAAAGCTCCTTGTTGGGGAATTTGCCATTCGGTGACATCTTTACCGCCGATATTTGTTTGAGCAATGTTTACTTGTTGTATTTTGACGAGGTTATCGAGTTTTGCCAAGGTGGCTTCAGCTGTCTTGCGATCGCTTGTATGAAATATGAAAGCGCCTCCAACACCAATCGATGCTAATACACCTTGATTGGATGGAATCGCGGCGAACCCAAATTCTCCATCCATCCAGCCAAAAACATCTTTATCTAAGTCAATATTGGCTATTTGGAATGAGGAACGAGTTTGCTGAAGGGCTTGACTCAGTTCTCTTGAATCTTTGGACTGTTCCACCAAAGCTGCCCACCATCGCGAAATCCCCTGTCCACTAACAAGAGCAATGGTATCACCGGGTAATTGAGATACCACTTGATTGGGAGTATTTTGATACTGGTATTTTACAAGTTGTGGATCTAGGTTGGCGATCGCCTTCATGCGCAATCCCGCATTATCGATCCCCACACCCGCCTCCAAAGATTTTACCTGTTTTAACTGTGCTAAGGTTTGTGGAGGTAACTGCGACGCCTGGGGACTTGCGGCGATTAATTGCTGTACCATAACTGCATAGTTTGGCACATACATTTGTGCTACCGTGTTTTCGAGATTCACTCCTTTTGAGAGAAAATTGTTTGCGCCTTCTTGACTTGCAAAAGAAGGCTCTCCTTTAAAAGTATTAATAACTTTTTCTACCGCCTGTTGTTGAGTAGCAAATACGACTTGATCATTCAGAACTGCGCTGTATGTTAACTTGCCATTGTTTGTTGTTTCTATAATCTTTTCTCCTTTATAATCAGTTTCTTTTGCAGTAACGTCTTTTCTTTCCTTTAATTTGTTAGCAAAATTCAAAGCGCTTAGTTTATCTTTGATCCCTACTATTTTTAAAATATTGAGTTCTTGTGGCACTTGCGGAGTTTTTTGTGTTGTCTGGGCTGACTCTGGTGGAAGTATCGCAATCATCACACCCCCAACCCAAGGTTTCAAATCTTTTTCGTAGGAAATATTGCTATCACCGATGATTTGCTTGGTATAATCTTCTAAATCTTTTGCTAAAATATTTTGTGCTTCACGAGTACCAAACTGTTGTAACTTAGACCAAGCTTTCGAGTCAGTAGAAATGTATGTTGCCATTATTGCTTGAGCCGGTACTAATTTGGCGCTCTTCTTCGCACCTAATATTTCTCCAGTTGGACCATTCAAATACATGTAGGCAGCGACACTTCCTGCTACCACTACTGCAGCACCAACAGCAGGGATTAAAAATTTCGTTTTTCTTTCGGGCATTGTTATTATCCTCTTTATGCACAAATTGCCTGTGATCGCCAGTATAAGCGTCATTACATTCTGACGAATTCTCGGTATTTACTGTTAAAATAAGTAATCATACACACTTTCAAAGTTTGAATGGCTCCGAGAAATACTACAAAATCATGAAGACCAAATCCGATACGGATATGTTCTTCATAGAAAAAAATTAATTTGAAGAACAACAGCAAGTTATTCTAAATCTATATGACAAATCAGGAGCATTTTTCCCCAATGAGAACCGATTCTAAGCATTAAGCATCATAAGTTGTCAGCCAGCATGATCTGTAGAAACTCGATTTGTGTCACCTATGTCTACAAAATTCTTTTCATAGCTGACGGCATGAGTGATAAGAGTGCTAAATACTAACAATACATTTTTTAAGTTAAAGACAGTAAAGTTGCTTTCATATAGCGCGTACATCAGGGGTTAATTTAGGAAATACATGCGGCGTCGCTGTTTTCCTTAACTATATCAAGTTCGAGTTGTCAGGATTACAAGGTCAGTAAGCATCAATGTTGCAGTATTCTTTTGATACAGAAAATAATCGGCACAAATCCTTTGAGTTACCAGGAGCAAAACCACACTACAATCCCGATCGCCCCGGACAAGTAGACCATATTTTCCTGGATCTTTGCCTGGATATCCCCAATCAAAGTTACCACGGTACTTGTAACATCACTTTAACACCTATTTGCGATGGTGTTGAGCGTCTAACTTTAGATGCTGTCAACCTAAACATTCAATCTGTGGAAGTTGATGGAACAACGCAAAAGTTTGACTACGATGGGCAACAGTTGTCGATTGGATTAAATCCAGCAACACAGGTAGACAAGCAAATTATCATAGCGATCGCTTATTCAGTTGAAAAACCTCAACGTGGGATCTACTTTATCCAACCAAGTACAGACTATCCCCACAAGCCCACTCAAGTTTGGACTCAGGGAGAAGATGAAGACTCTCGCTTCTGGTTTCCTTGTTTCGACTATCCGGGACAACTGTCAACCTCAGAAATTCGAGTCCGAGTCCCCAAACCTCTAATTGTTATTTCCAACGGTGAATTAATAGCTACACAGGATGATGGCGAATACAAAATCTATCACTGGTTGCAGCAGCAAGTCCATCCTACCTACTTAATGACAATAGCCGTAGGGGACTTTGCGGAAATTCGAGAGCAATGGCAGGATAAACCCGTAACCTACTACGTAGAAAAGGGGCGCGAGGAAGATGCTAGACGCAGTATGGGAAAAACTCCGCGAATGATTGAGTTTTTGAGCGAAAAATACGGTTATCCTTACGCTTTTCCCAAATACGCCCAAGTCTGCGTTGATGACTTCATCTTTGGGGGGATGGAAAATACTTCCACAACACTGTTAACTGATCGATGTTTGCTGGACGAAAGAGCAGCATTAGATAATCGTAACACTGAAAGTTTAGTTGTTCATGAATTGGCACATCAGTGGTTTGGTGATTTGGTAGTCATCAAGCATTGGTCTCATGCTTGGATTAAGGAGGGGATGGCATCCTACTCAGAGGTGATGTGGACAGAACACGAATATGGTAAACAAGAAGCAGCATATTATCGTTTACTAGAAGCTCAAAGTTATTTAGCTGAAGACAGTAGTCGCTATCGCCGCCCAATGGTGACACACGTTTACCGGGAAGCGATCGAACTTTATGACCGTCATATATACGAAAAAGGGTCTTGTGTTTATCACATGATTCGGACGGAATTGGGAGAAGAATTGTTTTGGAAAGCAATTCAATTATTTGTACAAAATAATACTTTTAAAACGGTAGAGACCGTAGATTTACTTAGATCTATAGAACAGGCAACCGGGCGTAATCTCTTGTTCCTGTTTGACCAATATGTTTATCGTGGAGGTCATCCTGATTTTAAAGTTGCTTACTCTTGGGATGGGGATTCACATTTGGCGAAAGTGACAGTGACTCAAAATGGCGCAACACCAGGAAGTAATTCCAGCAGTGATTTGTTTGACTTAAAGATCCCGATTGGTTTTGGGTATGTCGAAGACAAGGCTGTTAGTGATTCCCAATCCATTATCTTCACAGTACGGGTTCATGAGTACGAACAAAGTTTCTACTTCCCACTGTCAGAAAAGCCAAACTTTATCAGTTTTGATGTCGGAAACAACTACCTGAAAACTGTATCTTTAGAATACCCGGTACCGGAATTAAAAGCACAGCTGGAATTTGACCCCGATCCGATTTCTCGAACCTATGCAGCCACAGCTTTAGCAAAAAAAGGTGGTTTGGAAGCAGTGAAGGCACTGTCAGCAGCACTAAAAAACGATCCCTTCTGGGGTGTGCGTGCTGAAGTGGCTAAACAATTGGTAGAAATCAAGTTAGAACAAGCTTTTGATGGGTTAGTGGCTGGATTGCAAGATGAGAATGCTTTAGTTAGGCGATCTGTCGTGGAGGCACTTGCGAACATTAAAACCAATGGAAGCTATAAAGCTGTAGCAGAACTTATCCAAAAAGGAGATCCCAGCTATTACGTGGAAGCAGCAGCAGCTCGTACTATCGGTGCTATCGCGGCAATAGCAGAAAATAAAGTTAACGAAGAAAACGTGCTCAAGTTGCTTTCATCAATTTTGTCAGAAAAGGCAGGTTGGAATGAAGTGTTACGGAGTGGTGCGATCGCAGGTTTAGCCGCACTCAAAACTTCCGAAGCCGCTTTAAATTTGATTGCAGAATATATTAAAGTTGGTGTGCCACAACCCTTGCGTTTGGCGGCTATTCGTGCGCTCGGAAAAATTTCTATAGGTCAAAGTGCTGCAAACTTAGAAAAGATTTTAGAGCGATTGGCAGAAATATCCCTTGAACCCTTCTATTTAACCCAAATTGCTGTAGCCACAGCTTTGGGACAGATGGAAACTCCCAAGGCAATCAATATTTTGCAAGCGTTAGCTAACCAAACACCAGATGGGCGCGTGCGTCGCTATGTTGAAGAAGAGATTGCCAAAGTGCAAAAGAATGTTAGTACAGAAAGTACACTTCTTCAGTTACGTTCTGAATTAGATCAACTCAAACAACAAAATCAAGAACTTAGAAGCCGTTTGGAAAACTTGGAAGCGAAATCAAAGGAGTAAGCTATTAGCGGTTCAACTCAGAATTTAAATTTTTCCTTATCCTCATTCTTAAAGAATGAGGATTTTTTTGTCTCACAGACTCGAGGGTGATAAGGCAGCTATGAGTCACGGGAAACCCCATAAATGAATTAATTTCAGGGATTTCAATAAGGATGCCGTATTCGCGCGGAGTCTTCTGGACAGAGGCTTCTGTCGGGAGAGCTTCGCGGATCGCTGTGCGTCTCTACCATCCGGAATTGCTGTTTACCAGCAAGTCAAGGTTTTTGCATCCGGGACTTCCACATAACAGTATTAGAGGACTAATCGCCATTTATGAAGTGATTGTAAAGTCTCTTTAATAAATGTTTGTATAGGATGGATCTAAATCAAGGTATCCTATCATACTTCTGAGATTAATAAGAAAAAAAATAT
>JAQYWP010000583.1 GCA_029379285.1 Rhizonema sp. PD38 | reverse complement strand
CCCTACTCCCTACACCCTTTTCATACTTTGTATTTTTAATTTTTAACTATTCGTCTCCCCTATTACTAATGTCGCTTTTGATGCCATTGCCATGCATGGGTGAGAATCTCTTTAAGAGAAGAATACTGCGGATGCCAACCGAGAATCTCTCTAGCTTTCTCACCACTACCAATCAGAGCGGGTGGATCTCCAGGGCGGCGATCGCACTCTACAACCTTAATCTGTTTACCCGTGACTATCTCAGCAGTTTCGATGACTTCTTTGACTGAGAAGCCATTACCATTGCCTAAATTAAAGACGGCACTTGCGCCGTCTTTTAAAAGATATTCCAATCCCAAAACATGAGCTTGTGCCAGATCGCTGACATGAATGTAATCACGAACACAAGTCCCATCGGGTGTTGGGTAATCAGTGCCGAAGACGGATATAGATTCACGCTTCCCTAAAGCTGCCATTAAAACCAAGGGAATCAAATGGGTTTCAGGGTTGTGATCTTCCCCAAGCATGCCATGTGGATCGGCACCTGCAGCATTAAAGTAACGGAAGCGTACTGAGTTAAAATTATAGGCATCACTGAAGTCAGAGAGAATCCGTTCTACCATTAACTTACTTGCACCATAAGGGTTGATCGGATTTTGCGGATGATCTTCTGGAATTGGTATAATGGTCGGCTCACCGTAAGTTGCACAAGTTGAAGAAAATACAAATTTCTTAACAGACGCTGCTAGCATTGCTTCTAACAGAGTCAGAGTGCCTACTACATTGTTGCGGTAGTATTTGGCAGGATCTGTAACCGATTCACCTACGTAGGCATAGGCAGAAAAGTGCATAACTGCAGCAAAGTCATGGGTTTGAAACAGGCGATCCAACAAAGGGCGATCGCCTGTGTCTCCCACAACAAGTTCTACCTGCAAAACCTTTTCTACCAGATCTTGATGTCCATACACCAGATTGTCAAGTATCACCACATTATAACCTGCTTGCTTGAGAGCTAGAACCGTGTGAGAGCCAATATATCCAGCGCCTCCCGTCACCAAAATGGTAGGTTTTACAGGTAACATAGTTTTTCCTTTTTAGTTGATACTACTTAATTAATTTAAATTACTATAGTCAAATTACTGATCTGGAAAATTACGAATAGTTAGACGCAGTTGAAAGAAATTGCACTAAAATCACAACGTCGGTAGTCTTTATATATCGGGGAGGCACCTCTACCTTGCAGTTGCCTCCATTCAAAGGAGTGGTGTGAGGTATTTGAAGCCAGGTAACAGTTGCGGTTACAATTCTGACGATAAAATAACCCTCCTCCGCCTAAAACCTGGAGACTGACGGCATAATCAAAGATGTGAGAGAGAGTGAATCTATGACATTTGTATTGCTAAGCCGGGTACTTCTGTGGCTCCTTCTTGGAACTATCATATTTTCTTTGTTCCAGAGGTTTTATCCCTCAGGAACTTTTATCGGACGATTGATCTTAGTTATTCTGTTGGTTGTAGTACTTTTATCGTTTGTTAACCCGAATGAACCAGCTGTCGCCTCTTTGTGGAGGGTGATATCGTTTCCACTTAAACCCTTAGGTGCATCAATTTTGCTATTGATTTTTGCAGCTCAAAAAATCAAGGGTGGAGGGATAGACAAGCCAGGAGGATACATGTTAGGTTGGGCGCTAACAATTTTACTTCTTTCAAGTACACCAGCTGTTGCCTACTTACTACTACGATCGCCTTTGGCAATGGTGGATAATACTTCTATTGCTCGTATAGAAACCATGTCATCCGGAACGCTAGTAGCGTTAGGGCATACTTCGAATGAGTTATCAGATGTAATGGGAGACAGCATCCTACCTCAGGCACAGATGAGTCCGGCAATAGCACTAAATGGGGAGATGATTCCACCCTATCTATTACAAACTCCTAGAGACATTCCCAGAAGAGGTTTGCGACTAGAAGACTTTGTACCTAATGCTGAAACACTATCTATCACAACGCGAGTGTGGGAAAGTTATCTCAACCAAGCCTACGTTCTGTTACGTGGTGGTAGTCGATAGAAATAATTAAAAATTAAAAATTAAAAATTCTGTACTTTTAATTTTTAATTTTTAATTGAATTTCCCGTTCCCCAATCACGCTATGGCAAAATCACGACAGCTAGCTAAACTCATTGCATACCTAAGTCCCCATTGGCATGAGGCAACGTTAGGCTTCATTGCTTTATTTGTTGTTAATACAGTAAGTACTTACATTCCCTGGTTGATTGGTACTTGTGTTGACGAACTGTCTATAGACTTTAATTTGAGGCAAGTCATACAATCTGTAGCACTACTGGCATTGCTGAGTACAGCAATGTGGCTGCTCCGTATGGCTTCCCGTCTCTGGCTGTTTCGTGTAGGGCGGCAGGTAGAATTTGATTTAAAACAACAGATTTTTCAACACCTACTCAAGCTGGAACCAGCTTATTTTGCCACCAATACCTCAGGGGATTTGATCAGTCGGGCAACCAATGATTTGGACAATATCCGAAGGCTGTTGGGTTTCGCCGTGCTAAGTTTAGCAAACACGGTGTTTGCTTATGCTCTGAAGCTGCCAGTGATGTTTATGATTAGCCCAGAACTGACATTAGCAGCGCTAGCGGTTTATCCGGTGATGTTCTTGATTGTGTATCTGTTTAGCGATCGCCTACGCAATCAACAGTTAGCAGTGCAAGAGAATCTTTCAGATATCAGCGCACTTATTCAAGAAGATCTCAGTGGGATGTCTCTGATTAAAATTTATGCCCAAGAAGAAAACGAACGCCGTGCCTTTTCTGAGATCAATCAGCACCTCTGTGCCGCTAACATACAACTATTAAAAACCCGAAATGCTTTGTTTCCTGTGATCTCGGGCTTGGCAAGCGTCAGTGCGTTGATCCTTCTTTGGTTGGGTTCAACGCGGATTGCTCAAAGAACCCTTTCTGTCGGGGATTTTGTGAAACTGCTGCTTTATGTAGAAGCTTTAGTATTTCCCACAACCCTATTGGGATTCACAATTACCACTTATCAACGAGGTGAAGTCAGTATTGATCGTGTAGAGGCAATTTTTACTGTTCAACCTAAAATTAGCGACGTCACGGATGCAATAGAGCTACCACAAGACCAAGTAAAAGGAGGAATTAGCGCGAAAAATCTCAGTTATACTTACCCTGGTGCTACCACAAAAGCGTTACAAAATATTAACTTCAGTATCCCTCCTGGGGAAACGGTGGCAATTGTGGGAGCAATTGGTTCTGGAAAATCAACTTTGGCGAATGCTTTGCCACGGTTGTTGGATATTGACTCGGGGCAGTTGTTTCTAGATGGATTGGATATTACCAAGATAGCTTTGACAGATTTAAGGAATGCGATCGCCTACGTTCCTCAAGATAGTTTTTTATTCAGTACCACAATTAAAAATAACATCCGCTACGGCGATCCTCTTAGCCAACAAGAACAAGTAGAATCTGCAGCAAAGCTAGCACAAATTGAACCAGAAATTATTAATTTTCCTCAGCAATATGATACAATCATTGGCGAACGTGGTATTACTCTTTCTGGTGGTCAGCGACAACGTACTGCCCTAGCAAGAGCAATGCTAGTGGATGCGCCAATACTGATTTTGGATGATGCCCTTTCTAGTGTTGATAATCAAACAGCTACAGCGATATTGCAAAATCTTTCAAGTGGTAAAAAACGCAAAACCGTTGTTTTCATCACCCATCAACTTTCTGCGGCGGCTGTAGCTGACCGAATTTTTGTGATGGATAAAGGTCAAATCGTCCAAACAGGCACGCAGACTGAGCTTTTAGAACAACCTGGTCCTTACAGACTTTTATGGAACCAGCATCGGGTAGAGGAATTACTAAGGTAATTTGAATAAATAAAAAATTCGAGTCCTACGAGTGCAACTGTGTTTATTCCAACACCTCCGTAACAATTAATAGTATCAAAAAATACATTTATTCTGTGATATTTTGGAGTTCATTTAATACCGTTTAGAATCGCGAATTTATTCGCCCTCGTTCGTCAGTTCTTAAAAAGTGTCCCTTTGAGTTGCAATTCTTAATTCAATTCTTCAAGCCAGAAAGCTTTCTGGCTTTGAATTGTCTAAAGTACAGGTCTTGCAATTCTCATCCTGATAGCTGATAGCTAACTACTGATAATTAAAAAGCACCGACTCGACCTAAAATAATAAGGAATGTTCTTACAATTAATAGCACATCATACATTGGATACCATTTTTTCTGATACTGTAGGTCTAAGTCGATGACTTTTTCAAAATCTTTCACTTTAGAGCGACCATTGACTTGCCACTCACCAGTTAAACCAGGTTTGACATTTAAACGTTGCCAGTGACGCTGATTATATTGCATAACTTCATCAGCTGTCGGTGGACGCGTCCCTACTAAACTCATTTCACCAACAAAGACGTTCCAAAACTGTGGTAGTTCATCTAAGCTTGTACTTCTTAAAAAGCGTCCTACCTTTGTCACTCGAAAGTCATTTTGATTTTTAAAAATAAGTCCGTCCGCTTCATTCTTCACTAAAGATTTTAATTTTTCCGCATCCGCAACCATAGAGCGGAATTTACGGAGAAGAAATGTCTGCCCTTGAAGCCCATAGCGTTCTTGGGTGAAGAAAATTGGACCTGGACTATTGATTTTAATGGCGATTGCAATTGGCACAAACACGACCGCTAAAATCAACAACCCGATAAAGCTACCAATAATATCTAAAAAACGTTTAAATTTAGAGCTAACCGAGGGGTGCTGGGTAGATTGCAGTTTCCAAGAGTTAAAAGTTGTACTTTCAACAACGGTTGTGTAGGGTATTTGGTACATTGTCAAGCCCTGTATTGAACTGAAAGAAGTATATGTACGCATCTTTTATCTGACTATAAACTTACCTCCTTTGAAAGAATTCGATGTTTACCGTATTTTTACTGAATCTTCATCAGATTTTAGGGGATCATAACTTTTTATAAATTTAAGATAAAGAATTTTTTTTATTTCTTCATAACTAAAAACAATGATGCTGACAGCTCACGCAAAAATGCTCTCAAGCTTTATTTATCGAACCGCTCCTGATCCAGCCAGCGCAAGGAATTCATAGAGTATGCATCATTAATACTGCTTGTTGGAGGCATTCGTGACATGATGCTCCCACGCGCGAAAAATAAATACCCAGCAGTTTATAGGAACACTCGTTGAAAACCTTGCGGCTGTCTTCCCAAGGATGAAAACGGTTTAAGCCATGCGCGGGCGTTTCCATGAAAAATGGTGAGTGATCATTAACGCGGATTTTTATGATATACTACTTGCATTAGACAAGATTTAAAAATCTTACCCCTAAACTGGGGGAAAGTAGACGCCCAAAATAACTTTGAGAAGATGAGCCAGTGCGTTGGCGAGCCAGCAATATAGGCGGGTTTCCCGTCGTAGGTGAGGAGCGTTGGCGTTCCCCCGCTTGAAGCATAGGAGCTTATCAATACGCAAAGTCTGCCAGGGGAAGCTTCCTCCGGCGAGCTTTGCGCTCTATTGTGAGTAAACGTATTGAGCCGCGCGTACCCACGCAAAACGGGATATTAAGACTGCAAAGTCTTAAGAATCTCCCTTCCTTTAGGACGGAGAGTGTCAAAAGTCATAGCTAGAAATCAACAAGGAAGGGACATTCAGTCTTCGCCACTCGGCCACAGATCGACTTACAAAGAAAGGCAGAGGGAAGGAGGCAGCTATGCTGAAGGCATTCTGCTTCCTATCCTCTTAAAAAAAACTTTAGTTCTGGGTTTAAAGCCCAGTTTAAAAAAGATGTTTTAAGGGGACGCATAGCGCTTCGGAAAAACGGCGTCCAAGTTT
>JAQYWP010000582.1 GCA_029379285.1 Rhizonema sp. PD38 | reverse complement strand
CCTTTAAGTAGGTATGAATTTGACGGCGTTCGGCTGAACTGAGGGATTTTATTTCTACTTCTTGACTGGAGGAACGCACTTGTTCTGCTGCCGCTTCTGCCATGGCACGAATTTCTTCTTGTCTTTGGACGCGGTAGCCGTTCAACTCAATGGTATATGAGGCTTGCCCATCTGTGATTTGGTTCAAGTTAAGAATGGAATTGGCTAGATACTGAATCGCATCTAGCACTGAACCATCAGAGCCAATAAAAATTTGAATTTGTTCTGGCTTCAGGTTGGTTTGATCAATGGTTAACCAGTAATTATCTGGTTCTTGGGATTCTTCATATTGAACGGCAGCTGTTTCCAACTCTCCTTTCACATGAACAGAAACCCCAGATAGTCGTAGGAGTGATTCTAACCATTCCTGACCACGTTGCATCGGAGTGTCGGTCATCATCTAGCCTGCAGCTTTTTTCTTAGAACTTTTTGGCTCAAAAGGTAACGCTTTTTGTTCTTGTGCGCCTTCTACTTCTTTCTGTTGAGAATCGACGATTTTTTGCAGTTCATCTGGAAGCGCTTCGCGGGAGAGAATATAGGTTTGTAGGGTTTGGAAAATATTACCAATCACCATATACATCAGCACTCCGGCTGGCAGTGGAAAAAACAAAAACATTCCCGAAAAGAGAACAGGAGTGATTTTGTTAACTGTGTCCTGCTGCGGGTTAGCACTTGTATAATTTTGTCCGGACAGAAGTTGGCTAACGTATAAAGTGATACCAAATGTTACCACCATCGCGACAATATCCCAGTGGATTGTCCCGTCGGGATCGATCGCACCAACTCTACCCAAAGCGTCGATGAAGAGGAATCCTTTATCTGCGGCTAATCCAGGAATTGTTCCCTGAATAGTTACATCTCCCGGTTGTAAAGCTTCTATATTGCCCTCTGCATCTATTTTGACCCTTTCTTCCCCTTTAGTCACTTTCCATTCGGGGTTTAACTTAGTTTGGGGGTGTTCGGCGACGACTTGCTGAAATGGTTTGCCTTCTATCGTTTGATATTCAATCTTGGTGTGTTCTCCTACCGCTAATTTACTACCTCCCGGAAGGATAGCAGTGATTTTGGTGTGTTCCCCATCAGAAACATAGACGTTTTGGGGAGGAGTCACGAAGGCTTGCGGTTGAACTTGTTCGATTTGTTCTGTCGGCACAATTTGCAAGTTAACGCTGTAGGTAGCAGCAGAAAAAGGCGAGCCTCGCAAAGTGGCGAACAGTGCGAACAAAACTGGCATTTGTACCAGCAAAGGTAAACATCCAGCTAACGGGTTGCCAAATTCTTTTTGGACGTTAACCATTTCCTCCTGCTGTTTTTGCGTATCGTCTTTATAGCGCTCTTTAACCTCTTGCATCCGCTTTTGCATCAAAGGTTGTACGATTCGCATTTTTCGCATATTACGAATTGAGCCAGCACTCAGGGGATAGAGCGCAAAGCGGACTATTAATGTCAATGCGACGATCGCCAATCCATAGCTAGGCACAATGCCATAGAACAAGTCTATGATTGGCAGCATCACGTTGTTCGAGAGAAACCCGATACCAAAATCCATTATTCTAAATTCAACCTGAGTTACTGTAAATTTACTACTAATTTTAGATTTTAGATTAAGGTTTTTGCTCCTCGTCCCATCCTGGCTAGGCGAAACGAATTCAAAAACCTCGTTCTGAAATCAATATATCCAAAATCTCTAGTTAATTAACTGGAGCTAATTTATTTAAATCATAATCAGCTTGGGACTAAAGTTGCTCTACGGATAGCCGCACATTGATTCTGTGAGTGGGGGGAGAGGGAGAGTGGGAGAGTGGAGGAGCGTCTGTTGTGAATAAGAGCGTCTGTTCAAAATAGGTTATTACAGATCGCCGTCCACTTATCGTCTCCTCTCAAGAGTTCCAAGAGAAAAGAGCTTAAGCGCTTCTACTTCTTAGAAGCACTGATGTAGTCAGGGTTTTTGGCTACGACTCTTTCTTCGATGTAGTCATATATTTCCCTAAACTTGGGAATAGCTCGTAGTTCCAGACGACTACCATCTCTGAGGGTTAACACCATATCTCCCCACAAGCCTATGCCTCGGGGAACTTTCACCATTTTGGCAATTTCTGAGTAAATGACGTCCGTGCGATCGCGTCCCCTCCAACCTCCGTTCACCGTTACTCGGCGATCAGTAACGCGGAAACGCAGCCACAACGCCCTAACAATTGCCCCAACTGTCAATGGTAGACCAACGATGGTTAACCCAATTAGTGAGTTTATAATCAAATCCCCAATATGGGGACCACCCTCATAATAAACTTCTTCACGAATGCCCACTGAACACCTCGGCTTGTGTCAACAACTGCTCTAATTCTTGCAGAAATTGTTGGCTTCCGCACTCAAGTTCTACCACTGTTGGTTTTACAACAACCACAAGCCGCCATCCTGGTGATAATTTGGGCAATAGCTGATACAAAAATGCTGCAATTTGCCGCTTGATGCGGTTACGAACGACTGCCCGCTTGCTAACTTTTGTGCTAATCGAAATGCCTATTTGGGATGGAGTCGTTTGAGTAGTCTGGGTAGCTGCATCCATTGAAGGCGGTTTTAGTCGTAATGGTCGCAAGGCTCTTAATGTTAGATAAGAACCATGACGACGAATTCCTTCTCGAAAAACTGCCTGAAAATCTTTGCGAGATTTTAATCGATTTGCTTTAGGCAAAGCCACAGCCTTTTCTTATGGCCTCAAACGCTTAGACGATGACGCCCCTTTTGTCTTCTAGCCCTAATAACATTTCTCCCGTCTGGTGTGCGCATTCTCGCCCGAAAACCAGAGGTTCTTTTTCTTTTTCGGCAAGTGCCGCCCAAGGTTCTTTGCATACTTTTGCCCTCTTAGACAGTTTTTTATAAAAAAAGCCACGATCATCAACTATATCACTTTAAAAGCGACTGCGTAAAGCTAATTTTTTTATTTCCTCCTATACTCTAAATGTTAATGGCTGATGCTGATAATCCACGTCCCAATGTAACGTGAGAGCTGCACATCTCCAGGAGATTGAGTTGAGCAGTTGAAGTAGTAAACTCCACCAGTCGCTGGATTCTTCACGTTAGAAAGCACTATATCAACGTTACTACCTGCAGGGACGGGATCTTGAGGATAAATTTCTATCACATGATTTTCTTTGTCCCACTTCACAGGCGAGGATTGAGACAATGGAACTTTTTTATCTTTGACCCGTAACTCAATATTTTTCGTGTCAAAGCTGCCATTGTAATAATTAGGATACTGAATAATAAAATGTTCAACCGCCGTACTCAGCTTTTTGTGAGTAATTTTTAAGCGATAACGATCCCAGCCATCAGGTGTACCACCATAATCTAAACGAAAGGGCAGTTGATTCTCACCCTTGACGCCACTAAATAATGTAAATCCTGGTAGACTGTCCGCAAGGCTGATGGTTGCTGGCAACCCAGCTAGTAAAAAGCCGCTCAAAGCTAAAGTAGGTAATAAACGTCGCATTGTTAAGCTCCCGTGGCAGAAAAAGGTCTAATTAAAGAGTAAAGGTTCGTAGCTAAACTTTACTACTAACTCTTCAAGATGAGACGCTGAATGTTAACCGAAAGTGTCATTATACGTATTTATTTGTAAACATTTTTATTGTAATGTATTTTATAGTACCTTAAATTTAAGTGATGTAACTCAGGATAGCGGTGATAACGTCTCATTTAACAAAGAAAAACAGTCGTTAGCTATTGAAAAATTCTAAGCATAAAGAGCATTTATTTATACTTTTTCATGTATTGAGTCAGAAAACTCTTTTGAGAAATATGTAGAAAGTTATCAAAAAATTAAGTCGTTTGTTATAAAAATTGAGAAACTTTTTCGTGCGATATCAGTAAACTGGTGATAAACAAGCCCCGCTTATAGCAAAGTGATTGACGTGCTTGGAAAAAGCTACTTCCCTTCCTCTCTCAAGGTGAGGTTACCAATGCAATTTCTTTTCCTCCTCTCCCTCTCTCCCTAAACGGTAATATAAAGGGCACGGAAAGGATTATCAATGCTTTTAATGTGAGGATGAGAACCCCCACAAATAAACTTGGGATATTCAGTCAGGAAGTTTTTTATGCTCCACAAATAAATGGCTCCTCAATTCAAAATTCTTACTTTATATTGCACAATGTAAAAAATTAAGAACTAAAGTTTTGAAATCCCTAAAAGAAGTTGAAAACAAAGATGTCAAATTTGGGGATGAACATAGAATGTGCAATAGATACCGATTTGTACAAGTACCTGAAATTGGATAGCATCTTCACAAAAGCAAAATTTAAGGTTTGCCTAGATAAGTAGAGTCTGACAAAGGTTGAATTAATGGGGCAAGCCAATGGCTAGTCGCTGCGGACAATCCAGTATATAGGTATTTATCTCAAGGAGAGTTCATGAGAATAGCAGTTGCTAAAGAGATAGAAGTTTCTGAGCGTCGTGTGGCACTCACTCCTGACGCCGTTAGCCGTTTGGTAAAACAAGGTTTGGAGGTGTGGGTAGAGAGGGGTGCAGGTGAGCGAGCTTTCTTTACTGATAGTGCTTATGAAGCAGCAGGAGCCACTATCGGGGATACCGCTGCAGTCTGGAGCGAAGCTGATATATTGCTGAAAGTCAGCCCTCCTCAAGAAAGAGAAAATGGACAACCGGAAATTGAGATGCTTCGAGAAGGCTCTGTGCTAATGGCGTTTCTCAATCCCTTAGGAAATCCAGATTTAGCACGGCAATTAGCAGAAAGGAAGGTAACTTCTTTCAGTATGGAGTTGATTCCCCGTACAACAAGGGCGCAAAGTATGGATGCTTTATCCTCGCAAGCGTCAATAGCAGGTTACAAGGCGGTTCTGATTGGCGCAGCAGCATTACCAAAATATTTCCCAATGTTGACGACAGCCGCAGGTACGATCGCCCCGGCAAAAGTGTTTGTGATGGGTGCTGGTGTTGCAGGATTGCAGGCGATCGCCACAGCCAGACGCATGGGATCGGTAGTAGAAGCCTTCGATATCCGCCCTGCAGTTAAAGAAGAAGTCCAAAGTTTAGGGGCAAAATTCGTCGAAGTCAAACTTGACGAACAAACAACTGCCGCAGGAGGCTATGCTAAAGAAATTTCTGAGGCAAGTAAGCAACGGACACAAGAAGTTGTTACCGAACATGTCAAGAATGCTGATGTGGTGATTACAACTGCTCAAGTTCCTGGGAGAAAAGCACCAGTCTTAGTCACAGAAGAAATGGCGGCACAGATGAAGCCCGGTTCGGTGATTGTGGATATAGCTGCCGAACAAGGTGGTAACTGCGCCTGTACCGAACCCGGCAAAGATATTGTCTGGAATGGCATTACTATTATTGGTCCCATCAATCTACCATCATCAATGCCAGTTCACGCCAGCCAGTTGTATTCCAAAAATCTCACATCGTTGATGCAACTCCTGATCAAAGACAAAGCTTTGCAGCTAAACTTTGCTGACGATATTATCGATAGCGCTTGCGTAACACACGCAGGTGAAATTCGTAACTCACGGGTACGCGATGCGCTTCAGGCTTTAACGGTAAACAGTTAGAAGCCACGGAGTTAGGAGCCACGGAGTTAAGAAAGAATATTTATCACTCCCGACTCATAACTCCTTACTTAAAACAACAGGAGTTTCCAATCGATGACAGAAGCATTAATTGCCGCTTTGTTTGTATTTGTTTTGGCATCTTTCACCGGATTTGAAATCATTAACAAAGTGCCGCCAACCCTCCATACTCCCTTAATGTCAGGCTCAAATGCAATTTCTGGTATTGCTGTACTTGGGGCAATAGTCGCGAGTGGTGCTAGAG
>JAQYWP010000581.1 GCA_029379285.1 Rhizonema sp. PD38 | reverse complement strand
GATAACCCTCGATAACTATTGGTAATTTATTTCATTTAAAAAAGGAAAATAACGGGTTGTTTGTCTATAAGTCATCAAACTTTGATAGAAACATGAAAAAAATTAAAATAACAAAAAGAGACAAATAAGATTATGTTAGGATGACCCTAACGGCACAAACAGTTTAATAGGTAAAATTGCAGAGGAAAAAATCATGTCTACATTAACAGGTTTGACATTTGGCGGTAAGACTTGGACACCTAAATTTGTTGAAGAAATCGATCAAGAAAGCTGTATTGGCTGTGGTAGATGCTTTAAGATATGCGGGCACAATGTACTCCTATTAAAAGCAATGAACGAAGAGGGAGAATTTGTGGAAGATGAAGACGATGATGAAATTGAAAAGAAAGTCATGACAATTGCTAATAAAGAGAACTGCGTCGGTTGTGAGGCTTGTGCAAGAATTTGTTCCAAGAACTGTTACATTCATGTAGCATTAAACAATTAGTCTCACTATCTTGCAATTAAAAATTTGTCTTGGCTCTTTAAACACTACTAGAAGTTGCTCTTAAGCCAGAACTGCTGAGCCAAGATGAGTTAAAAAAGCTTCTATTGGTGGCTTAAGAGTAATTCTGTAGATGCACAGTAGTGAGCAGCGCTCTTTGGAGGGTTTCCCTTTATAAGTGATTGTGTTAGCGAGCGCGATCTGCTCACTCAAGGAGACGCTGCCTTGAACGACGTACCCCTCCCTTGAAGCAAGCGTGACAAGTAGCGTCTCGCTCCAACTGGAGCGTTACCTGCACGAATGGTGCGATCGGGAATTGTCTTCTCACTCGGGGAGACACTACACACTCCGAGTGTCAGGGCTTCCCGCAAGATATGGTAGCTTTATTTCCGTATAGCCTGTAATATAGCTTTCTTTTGGTTTTTCAGGTAACTCTTGAAACATCCTTTGCTTCAAGGAAAAGGCAAACACAATAAAATGCCGAAATGGCAACATTTTCTAAGAGTGGCAAGGTAATTTGAGGGAAATCTAGATATTTACTAGAACTTGGCAAAAAGTTCATAGTAAACAAATCTGTAAGTAGTAAATTGTCAGCAAATAACTAACTTAAACTTGCTACTAAGCTAATCTAATCAGTTGTGAGTACCAAGTAAGCATTCAGCAATCTTGGTGGTTCCTCTGTCAGCTATGAAAAGAATTTTGTAAATATAGGTGACAAAGCTCTATCTCTCACAAATCAGCAGACTTTATAGCGCTGATAGCAAAAGGCTGAATGCTTACATTACTGATGGCGACATCTTCTCAGACTAGCTTTTGTTGAAGTATTTGATGTTTTCTGGGGGAAAGACATTAAGACATCTGGAAATTTGCCCCCATTATCTAGGCGTTATATAGAAAATGAATGAGATGAGAAGGAGTCAATCGATTTTGGATTTTGTAGAAAGTTATAAGGGAGCCCACACCAAATGGAAGGAGCGCTTTTGATTTCACGCTTAAGAGCAAACTTTCTTGCATCGGATGCGCGAATTGATTCCGAAGTTTTATGGCTTCCTTCTCTAACGGTTAAAATCAGGCACACCCACACACAAAATTCTCCTGACTCCTGACTCCTTCTTCAGTCAAACCTAGAAAATTCCACCATTACCTACGCTTTACAGAGCAGGTATTTATGCAACAAATTCCTGTTTCACTATTAACCCTGGTTGCTGGGGCATTCATCACAGTTTTCAGCATCTGGGTTGGTCAAAACCATAGTTTACTACCAGTGCAAGCATCGCAACAAGCACCTTTGGTAGACGCCTTTTTCAACGTTATGGTTTCCATCGCCACAGCTCTGTTTTTGATGGTAGAAGGAACCATTCTGATTTTTTTAGTTCAGTACCGTCGCCGTCGTGGGGACGATACTGATGGCGTAGATGTTGAAGGTAATCTTCCCTTAGAAGTTTTTTGGACAGCCGTCCCAACACTGATTGTCCTTTGCTTAGGAATCTACAGTGTCAACATTTTTCAGGACATGGGAGGGTTTGAGCCAGGAAGCCATCCTCACTTGCCGCAACATACTGCCGCCCAAATGCCAGGGAGTGCCATTGCAGCAACCTTGAGTGATGCCTCACCTAAAGAGTCGAAAACTCCGGGTGTCCCGGAAATTGGCATTGGTGCGAATCCTAAAAGGCTTAACAAACCAGCGGATGTGGTTGTCAACGTTACGGGAATGCAGTTTGCTTGGTTATTTAACTACCCGGATAGTAATGTGAGTGCTGGAGAATTACATATTCCAGTCGGTGCGGACGTACAACTTAATCTGTCTGCAGTGGATGTCATTCACTCCTTCTGGGTACCGCAATTCCGATTGAAGTAAGATGCGATTCCTGGCATACCTACTGAACTACGCTTCGTCGCCACAAAACCTGGCACATACCCTGTCGTTTGTACTGAACTGTGTGGCGGCTATCACGGTTCCATGCGATCTTCCGTTGTTGTTCAAACACCAGAAGAGTATGAAAGCTGGCTGCAAGAAAACCGCATTGCCCAACAGCAAGAACTGAAGGAAGCTGTTGCACTCAAGCCAACTGATTTATCTACATCAGAGTTTCTTGCTCCCTATGTTCAAAAGATCGGAGTGAGTTCAGCAACTCTTGAGTCAATCGTTCATTAGTTAGTGGTTAATGGTTAGTGGTTAGTGGTAACAACCAGCAATCAATAATCAACAATCAACAACCAACAAAGGAAAAATATGACGCAGGTAGAATTTCCGCGTAACACTCCGCCTGAAGACAATAATAATAAACCAGGAATTCAGGTAGCTGCCCGACATGCGCATATCCCGCCGTGGAAATGGTACGATTATTTCACGTTTAATGTTGACCACAAGGTGATTGGTATCCAATACCTGGTGACGGCGTTTGTGTTTTATCTCATTGGTGGATTGATGGCTCTTGCTATGCGAGCCGAATTGATGACACCAGATTCGGATGTTCTCGATCCAAACCTATACAACGCATTCCTCACAAATCATGGGACGATCATGATCTTTTTGTGGATCGTACCCAGTGCTATTGGAGGATTTGGAAACTATCTCGTGCCATTGATGGTTGGCGCTAGAGATATGGCTTTTCCCAAGCTGAATGCAGTCGCCTTCTGGCTAAACCCACCCGCAGGAGCTTTACTTTTAGGTAGTTTCTACTTCGGCGGAGCGCAGTCTGGTTGGACGTCGTACCCACCCCTCAGCCTTGTGACAGCCAACACTGCCCAAACCATGTGGATACTTGCTATCGTCCTGGTAGGAACTTCCTCAATTTTAGGTTCGCTGAACTTTGTCGTCACGATCCTAAAAATGAAGATTCCCAGCATGAGATGGGATCAATTGCCTTTGTTCTGTTGGGCAATTTTAGCAACCTCGGTTTTAGCACTTCTCTCCACACCAGTGTTAGCCGCAGGGTTAGTGTTGCTGTTGTTTGATCTGAACTTTGGGACGTCTTTCTTTAAGCCAGATGCCGGCGGTAACGTTGTGATTTACCAGCATCTATTCTGGTTCTATTCGCATCCGGCAGTTTATTTGATGATTCTGCCTATTTTCGGCATTATGTCCGAAGTCATTCCAGTTCATTCTCGCAAACCAATCTTTGGGTACAAGGCGATCGCTTATTCTAGTTTGGCAATCTGCCTTGTCGGTTTGTTCGTCTGGGTACACCACATGTTTACCAGCGGCACACCCGGTTGGATGCGGATGTTCTTCACTATTTCTACCCTGATTGTTGCTGTTCCCACTGGTGTGAAGATTTTTGGCTGGGTTGCTACTCTTTGGGGTGGTAAGATCCGCTTCACAAGTGCCATGCTCTTCGCCATTGGCTTATTAAGCATGTTTGTTATGGGTGGTTTAAGTGGTGTGACGATGGGAACAGCTCCCTTTGATATTCACGTCCACGATACGTATTATGTCGTGGCACACTTCCACTACGTCTTGTTTGGCGGTTCTGTATTTGGTATTTACGCTGGAATTTACCACTGGTTCCCCAAAATGACGGGACGAATGCTGAATGAATCTTGGGGTCGAGTTCATTTTGCCCTCACCTTAATCGGTACTAATCTAACCTTCCTACCCATGCACGAGTTGGGTTTGCAAGGAATGCCGCGCCGAGTCGCAATGTATGACCCACAATTTATTACCCTCAATCAGATTTGTACCTTTGGTTCTATTATCTTAGGGCTATCGGTGATTCCATTCACTATCAACATTCTTTGGAGTTGGATTGCTGGACAGAAAGCCGGTGATAATCCTTGGAACGCTCTGACATTAGAATGGACTACCGCCTCACCACCCGCAGTTGAAAACTGGGAAGTTTTGCCCGTTCTCACTCACGGCCCTTACGATTACGGCAAAAACGGTCACAGTGCTGTTCTGGAAACTAGTGAAACAGCTATTCCGGCAAATAGTTAGTCAGTAGTAGTTAGTAGTTAGTAATAGTTTCTAATAACTAACTACTAACACCCAACATTCCCGAATATCTGACACTTATTTAAGGGTAAACAATGGAAGCAGCAGATCATATTTACACAGGTACAACAAGTGCCGAGCATCATGAAGAACATACAGATTTACGAGTCTTTGGACTAATAACGTTCCTCATCTCTGAATCTTTGATGTTTGGTGGATTTTTTGCCACTTATTTATTCTTCAGAGGTATTACCAAAGTTTGGCCTCCACAAGGCACGGAGGTAGAACTCTTGTTGCCCACGATTAACACAATCATTCTGGTTTCTAGTAGTTTCGTCATTCACTTAGGCGATACAGCGATTAAAAAGAATGATGTGGAAGGAATGCGGAAGTGGTATAAAATCACTGCAGTCATGGGCGCAATTTTCTTGATTGGTCAGGTTGTTGAGTACATGACTTTAGGGTATGGTCTAACTACCAACGTGTTTTCCAACTGTTTTTACTTAATGACAGGATTCCACGGTATACACGTTTTTGTGGGACTGTTATTAATTCTAGGTGTGCTGTGGCGATCGCGTCGTCCTGGTCATTATTCTGCAACCAAACACACTGGTATAGAGATGGCAGAAATCTACTGGCACTTTGTAGATATCATCTGGATTGTTCTCTTTACCTTGCTGTACATTCTCACCCTCTTTTGAAAAAAGTGAGAAGTGAAAAGTTAGGAGTTAAGAATTACAAATTGATAACTCAATAACTCTTCACTTCTCACTCTTCACTCTCTTAAGGAGATTTTTATGCAAGTTCATACAGAAACGTTCTCCTGGTTTGAGGTTCCAGAAGATGTTAAAAAGTTATTGATATTAGCAGCCGAGAACTGGGAAAATACCTCAGAATCGGAGAAGTATATTAATCAGGCTTTAGCTAAAACAGAGGACTACCCAGATGTTTTAGTAGCAGCTTATCGATATTTTTTTTATAAAAATAATTGCGAAATGGCACTACAAGTTGCAGTAAAGGTTATGGATAGAATTAAAGTATCGGAGAAATTACCAGATGATTGGGATCAACTTAAGCAAATATTAGTCAGTCGTAAAGAAGAGCCTAAAATTAGATTGTACTTAACCGCTTATAGTGCTTCAGGATTAGTTTTGGCTAAACTGGGACAGATAGAAGTAGCTAAAAAAATCAGTGCCCAAGTAAAGGATGTTGATCATAACAAGGAATTTGGGGCTGCAACTCTACTTGATGTTCTCACACGTCCCTGTGAAGAAGACGAATAACTAGGAAATAGGGAAGCATGAAGCCATAAAAAACAATAAGGGGTGTTCACGTCGGGGATGTTAAATAAGAGTGCAAGATGTTATTATGAGAAAGTAGGTAGATTCATAAAATATTCTAAATTCTATAGGGGCTGCTTGGAAAGAATATTTTTTCTGCTTATATGT
>JAQYWP010000580.1 GCA_029379285.1 Rhizonema sp. PD38 | reverse complement strand
ATGTACTATAAATATTACTGCTGCAGTCATTTCCCCAGCTTTAAATGAGCAGTACAGTATATGGGTTCGGATGGGAGGAATTTTTGTAGGCTGGCTTTATATGCGTTCTGCCTCGGGTATATTCAAACCTATTAAGCAGCTAAATAATCAGCGGATTGATTTAAAAAAGAAACCAGAAAGCTTGAATCTCAGATTAAACTCTTAGAAAGACAGATTGAGTCAGTTGCAAAAGTTAAGCAGCGTGAACTTGATGAACGCGAAAACTGTATTGTACTAGCAACAGAAGAACTACAGGAAAAAATACAAGCAGCTAATCAAGAGTTAGAAGTTGATAAAAAAACTTTTCTCTCTGAACAAGAGGAAGTGATCGCAGCTTATCAGTCGAAGATTGAATTGCTAGAATCTCGGATTGACGAATTGGAAAGGGTATTGGACGAATACGAAGCGCCACCGCTGCCAGAGGGTTCCAGTTTTGAAATAATGATTGCCCGTAAATGTATGGAATTATTGTTCAAAAAACGTGTAATCTGTTGGTTTAAAGGTGTCAGCATTGATGGTGATGGGTATGTAGTTTTACGCCTCAAACCTACTGAAGGAGGGCAGAAGGCGATCGAGAAGTGGGCTAACCATCTACATATTGAAATGGAGTTAGCTGAAAATCCTAAGTTTGCTACTCTACGTGGAGCAGTGCAAATCTGGTTAAAACCTCAGGAAATGGTAAGACTGCCTGCGATACCTGATGGTGATGATGATGAGTATACACCACCCCCTAATCATCCTTCACCGAACCGAATGACGAAACACCAAAACACTTCGCCGAAGCTTCGATTACTAACTAACGTTGGTTCTCAAGATTCTGATGAAACCGACACAAGGCAAAGGTTCGATGAAAATAGCTACGAGTTCGACGAACGTCTTGAAAGGTTCGTTTCACCAACAGCGAAGCTTCCTCCTTATGGAGCAATCAGGCAAATGGAACGTGATTGGGTTGGGTATTTGTGGATATACCATGAACCACCCATCAGGAACCAGAAGCACATAATCTTTAAAGTTTGGGGATATAAGTCAGGTGAGGGTGATGGATTTCAATCTGCACGCCGACGGTTGCATACCATCCTCAAGGATGCAGGCATAACACCACGCACATGGAGGAAGAGTGTAAATGAATAGTTTGGAGTTTTGCTCTCGTCACCTTCCGGAGCAATGGGCGGAACGCGATTTACAATTACTTATTCAAAAAAGACTTAGGCGTTGGTGGTTCTTAGCTGCGCCTGACGAATTACAAGTAAAAACTCCGTCAACTACACGCCGAATTGATATCAGCACGTGGTTGACAGTATACGAAGTCAAAAAATGGTTAACCCGTGACAATATTTTTCACGCAGTCGCACAAACAGAAATGTATTGTTACTATGGACCAAAAATTTTCTGGCTAATACCTAAACGCCGCGTAGTCGTGGGACTAGCACCAACCGATCCTTTTGACTACGATGCATCTGTGAGGATTGCGAGAGATTTCCGAAAGATGGGTGTGCAAGTGATTTTTCTAAATGAAGCTGGCTTGACTTTTGAAGTTCCAGAAGTGAGTGCAGCACTTTTAATAGTTGGAGTTGTGTTAGTATGCGCGATCGCTTACCTAGGTGTGTCTCATTTTAGGTAAAAATTTTGTGCGTTGTGATAATGGTCATTTTTTGCGATCTAAATTCATAGATCTTCTGGACTGTAAATACTTCACAATTTTCTTTTCTGTCAAGAGAGGAAATCGGACAAGTTCGTTAACTCCTTCGCGGAGTGATTCAATTGAGAAGTTCTTAAATTTCGTTAAAATACTTACCGCGCAATCTGGATAGATTATTTTACGGGGCAGAATGACAATCGAAGCATCAACATTTTTAATCAAAGATATGCCGGCATAAAACTCTAAAGATTCATCACAAATATTTTTTGTACGATAAGCGGACTTGAGGGTAAAATCATCGCCCATGTTAGGATGGCTTACCCAAACTTGCCATAGATTATTTCTCTCGTTGAACTCGTACCCCAAAATAATGGCTGTGCGGTTTGAGATCACGGACGCCAAATTGTCTAATTTTGAGATCGACATGGTTGTGTAGGAAAAAATTGCTTATTTATATGCTGGCAGATGGAGGCTATGCTAAGCTAATATTCCTGGTGTTGGTGAATTCTGCGCTGACAAAAATACTCCTCTATTCATCATCTGGTAAATACAACCCACTACTATCAGTCGGGCGAGCGTGTAAATACATTTCCGTAATCGCTACCGAACTATGTCCCAGAGTTTTTTGCAACAGATGAATAGGCGCTCCCCGATCAAGACTATGACTGGCGTGAGAATGTCTTAACCAGTGTGGACTGGCATTGCCTTCAATCCCGGCACGTTTGGCAGCGTTTTTGACTATATGAAAAACCATGCTCCGACAAAGATGCCCACCCTTACCAGAGACAAACACCGGATCATCCTTACAAGCATCTTCCCTCAGATCACCAATCGAGAGCCAAACGCTTTTACCCACTAGTACAGTCCGAGTTTTATCACCTTTACCAAACACTGTTATTTGTCCTGCATCACCACGGGTTTTGAGATCACGCCACTTCAAAGTACACAGTTCCGATACCCGCAAACCCGCAAAGTAAAGTAAACGGATGATGGTGCGATCGCGTTTGTTGAGTGCAGCATTGATCACCAGTTGCACTTCCGCTTCTGTAAGAATTCGTTCCGCCAATCTGTTTTTTGCTTTAGGAGATTTGACTAGTATTCCCAAATTAGAAGATATAACCCCTAATTCCTTGGCAAAGGAAAATAAACTTTTAATCGCTCCCACTGCCACCCGCTTGGAATTATTGGAACTTGATAAGGTCATCGCCCAGATTTGGACATCTGATAGGGTGCAATCCGCCAAGGGTTTGTTATCGATATGACGAAAAAACCTAGAGGCATAACGACGATACCCATCAACTGTGTTGGCGCTTTTGCCGTGTAACCACATGTCGATGAGTTCGGTGTTAGTGAGTGTTTTTGTATTCAACAAGGCACTTTCATGTATCTCACTCCTTCAAACCGGACAATCTGCCATTTGCCTCTTTTCTTCCTTCAGCAAAGCTGCCTTATCATTCAACATTGGTGATTCTTATGTTGAATCCTTCTTTATTAAACCCTACAAGTGAGGGCACATAAGATACATAAATTTTTCCTACACCTGAATAATCTTCAGTGCAAGAAATAAGTTGTTTTTCTTGCACTCACTGAAAAAGTAGGAACTCAATGCTGTGATTACAGGTGATTGAAATGAAAAGCCCTTGCTGGTTGGATATTTTATTTTTTGGATCTCCCTTTGAGAAATTTCCCTGCGACCAAGAGCGTTTTCCTCGTTGTGCGTTAGCGAAGCTTACCGAAGGTATCGCTTACAAAGGAATGTTGACCACCAGTGTTCACACCAAATCTTCCAGCAAGGCTGTAATTTTTCCCTGTGCCTTAGCCCGGTTGTCGTCGTAAATCATTAGGGTGTTTAGATCTGCATGGCGAGACAGTTTTTGCACACTTCTGACATCTCCCCCAGTTACATTTAACGCCGCAGTTACCGATGAATGTCTAATTTTGTGGGGGCTAATGGTTTTAGAAATACCAGCACTAAGCGCTATCGCCACGACAATTTTCCGAATTGCATCTCCTGTTAACCGATGTCCGTAGTTTGGTCGTAGTGATATGAACAATGGCTGCTTAATATCAAGTTCTCTTCGACAAAGCAACCAATCTTGAATCGCCTGACAAGTTTTAGGTTGTAAGTCAACATTTTCCTTTTGAGTTCCCCTCCCCTTCCCCAAGATACTCAAAACCCGTGACTCCAAATCCAGGTCTTCAATATTGCACTGCGAAACTTCCTCTCGTCGTAAGGCATTCGCCCATAGTAGTCTTAGCAAGGCATAATCCCGTTTGCCTTTTAACGTGTCGCTGTCTGGTACAGCCAACATTTTTTTGAAAGTATCAGGAGTAATACCTGTTGTATCCCTGTAGGATTTAACTTTCTCACTTTTGATATCAGCTAAAGTCCAAGTACACTGACCCACTTTATAAGCATAGTTCACGAGTGACTTGATTGCTGCGATGGAACGGTTTACACTTGCTTCCTTCAACCCCAAGTCCATCAACTCTGCCTTATATCGCAGCACAACAGTGGTAGCAGAATGCCTGTCCATTTCTAAAAATTGCCTGACCAAGGTGGCTGTTGGCTTTTGAGCGCACACAGAGAGGAAAAATTTCTTCAACTCCTTGGCATACTCCCGGCGAGTCCCTTTATTGCGCTTGCTCACCAGCCATTCTTCGTGCAAGTTGCGATCGCCACCAATATCAAAGGGGTTATCTGACATTTCAACTATCGAAAATGGCGTTTTTCGATAGTTAGTTTAACATAATCTGACCCGAGATGGGGGTGTGTGGAGAGATAAAAAAGTTCAACAATAAATAAAAAAGTTGAACAATTGCTGGATGTGCATGGTCTGGGCAGATCCAGAAAGGCAGACAAGATAGCCTCCCCTCTCCCTTGTCAGTCTCAACCCTTAACGAGGGTAGCATTCGGTGCAGGGGCATCATGTTGGTCCTGCGAGCGAAGGTTTGGGAGTAGTCCTGTGCTGAAGTCGTTGTTGAATAGGAGTGATCGCTTCTAGAACCAACACATGGCGCTCCTCCGCAAATCGAATTTACGCCATAAAAGTTAGGATTGTTGTACAGCTGGTAATGTTGACATTTGCAAAACACTGTCTGACCAAATACCAAGCTCTTGAATAATCTGGTTTTTAGCATCTGTGCTATTCCAGGCTTGTTCCCAGTTAAACAGCCATCGGGTGAGAAACCTTCCTAAAGAAGCTAACTCAAAAGCATTGTCAATATCTAGATCTGGAGCGATCCACTCAAGAAAATACATAGTCTCTCTAATCAGGCTTTTAACCACATCTTCATGCTTTGAGTCACTCATTGAAGACTTAATCCGTGCTAAAGTAGTTGCCAATTTTCCCAATCTAACAGGGATACTCTCAAGCACAAAGGCTTCTTGCTCATAAGTTAAGCCACTATTCATCCCAGAAACTCCATAATAATTTCGGCAACAATTTCTCTAATCTTAACGTCAATAATTTCCATTGAACGATTCTGTCGAGGACGGAGATTAACCATAGACTCATAGATTATCCGCTGTGTGTCTGGTCTGAAACGACGCGACCTTATGTCCTCCTGCTGACTTCCATTTTCTAGCAACACTTGTTCACAGTAAAAGTGCATTTCACCTCCACCAGCCAGAATCCGACGCTCAATATCTACCGCTACCTTGATATAAAACTTTAGCTCAAGTAGCATCTGCTCAATTTGCTCTGGTGTCGCACGAACTCTAATAATCGATTGGCAAAAAACTTACTCCTATCAAAAGCATAGTGTCCGGGTGAGAACCCTTGAAGGTATATTTTGGAGCGTGGCGGAAAAACATATCTGTGTTTTAACCAGGGGATCAAACCCGACCCAACAGGCGAAGTCTGCCGGACAGAGTACTCAAGGAGTGCGAGCTTCGCGTTTTAACCTGTTGTTTCTCTACTTACCACGTTGGTTTTCTATGTACTTTTTGACTACCTCAGTACTAACTTGACCTGTTGAAGCTACAAATTTTGATAGTTAATCTAGCACATAATGACCCAGAAACTAATAAACTAATATCAAAGACTCAGTCCAGCCTGTGAACAACGCTTCTGAAACGCCAGACCAAATTTATCTTGATACTGATAAACGCCTGATGGACACTTGGCTGCATGGTTTATCAGAATCTACCCAACGAGGATACAAGCGTTGCGCCAACGAGTTTCTTGA
>JAQYWP010000579.1 GCA_029379285.1 Rhizonema sp. PD38 | reverse complement strand
CAATTTGTTATTACTTAACTTTTAAATTATAAAAAGAATATTAAACAAGTGAAGATGTTCTTATTCAACACTTGAATTTTTATTCAATAACCAGTTACAAGATTTATAACGATGAACTCCAAACAAAAACTATGTCGGAATCTACAAATCCATTGAACTTATTTACCGATCTGAGCGCATTACAATCTATTCAAAACCCAAATCTTTTTACAGATTTAGTTAATCCAAATACTATTTTGAGCTATGGAAGCTATGCAAGCTCCCAAATAGAGAATGATTTAAATAGTTCGTTGGGCAATGGAAGCTCCTTATTACCTGATGATTTAAATAACTATTTGAGTTTTGGAAGTTCGTCAAACTCACTACAAACTGAATCGTTGACTTCTTCGTCATATAATGCTGAAGCCAACCCTAATCCCAACCCCTTTCTTACTAGTGCAGCAGTTTTTCCCGATTTTAACGGTGACGGCAAGACCGACAAAGTCTGGCACAATGTTCAAACGGGTGAGAACACTATTTGGCTGATGGATGGCACAAAAGTTACCAGTTCAGCTTCTTTACCAAAACTTAGTTCCGACTGGGATTCTAAGATTGGTGATTTCAACGGAGATGGTAAGACTGACTTCCTCTTACACAATAAATCAACGGGGGAGAACCAAGTCTTACTAATGAATGGCACAACAATTGCTGCTCAAGCTGCTCTGCCGACGCTGGATGGGAACTGGACACCTAGCATTGGCGATTTTAACGGTGATCGCAACACCGACATCCTTTGGCACAATGGAAAAACGGGTGAGAACGCCGTTTGGTTGATGAACGGTACGAAAGCAACAGCGTCCGCGTTACCAACACTTGATCCTTCTTGGACACCCACTATTGCCAGTTTTAAAGGTAATGGCACCACCGATGTCCTTTGGCACAATGTAAACACGGGTGAGAACTCCATTTGGTTGATGAATGGTGCAAAAGCAACTGGAGTGGCGCTGCCAACACTTAGCCCATCTTGGGAACCGACGATCACCGATGTCAATGGCGGTTTGACTAGCGACATCCTCTGGCGCAATAAAGACACGGGTGAGAACAAACTTTGGACATTCAATGGCACGACTCCTAGTGAGTCTGCTCTACCGACACTCAGCACAGCTTGGAAACCTCTAATTGGTGATTTCAACGGTGATGGCAAAACCGATGTCCTCTGGCGTAATGGTTCAACGGGTGAAAACTCTGTTTGGCTGATGAATGGTAAAAACGTTGCCAGTACTACTGCTTTACCAACACTTGGTTCAAGCTGGCAGCCAAGTCTTGGTGATTACAACGGCGATGGTAAGACTGACATCACCTGGCGCAATTACGACACGGGTGAGAACGCTTTGTGGCTCATGAATGGCGCTACCCCATCTGGTTCTAGTCTCCCAACACTTGGCAAGGAATGGGTCAGTGTATACTGAACTTTATACTCAGACATCGAAAATGACCTGATTGCCAGCGTGATAGTCTAAACTCTAGTATATAGACTGGGTGTAGAAAGTTGGGGGAGACACTTTCTCTCTCACCAGATACTAGTAGCGCTACGAGCGTCATTACAAAATGCGACTGGGGGCGCTCATTCGAGGATAGCGTAAGTGTCGTCATTTGTCATTAATTATTGGTCAAAGATTATACTTTTGACAAATAGCAAATAACGCGAAATTCCACTCCTTTTAAGAATGGGATGAGCTTAATGCTTCAATAATTGCGGACGGGTGAAGCCTACGGCAGGAGAAGGCTTCAAGTTCCCCAATCAGTAGTGCTATTTATTTTTATGAATCACTCTTAACAACCCGGTTTCTTGAAGAAATCGGGTTTCTCTATTCTCATCAATCATCTTTATATTTTAATTTAAACTTTGATAAAAAAGTAGATGTTAATCTTTAACAGAAAGATGGGAAAAAAACAGTTAAAAAAATGAGGAATGCTCTTTGAACGACTAACATTATGTCTTCTTTTGATAACCTATCAAGCTTTTCTACAGATCTTAGTTCAGCGCTACTTCCCAAGATTTCCGATAGTTTTCTAGGCAACCTTGGTTTAAATTCTCTTTTGAACTTTGGATCGTCTCAATCATCACTAACCCAACAGTCAGTTAATGCCGCAAGAAATCCGAATCCCAATGCAACATTCAGTAATGCTGCAGTTTATCCTGATTTCAACGGAGATGGTAAGACTGATAAATTATGGCGTAACCCTCAAACAGGTCAAATGACTATATGGCTGATGGATGGTGATAAACAGACAGTGGCAGCTCTTCCTCAGCTAGATTCATCTTGGCAATCTTCTTATGCCGATTTCAACGGCGATGGTAAGACTGACTTGTTCTGGCGCAATACGAAAACGGGAGAGAATGTCATTTGGCTGATGGATGGCTCAAGAATTGCCTCTCAGGCTTCTGTACAGACAATTGATCCTTCTTGGACTTATAGCATTGGTGATTTCAACGGCGATGGCAAAAGCGACATTTTGTGGCGTAATGCTCAAACAGGGCAAAACGCCGTCTGGCTGGTAGATGGTACTAAAATTAATACAGCAGCTTTTCTGCCTACAACTAACTCATCTTGGACTTACAGTCTTGGCGATTTCAACGGCGATAGCAAGAGCGATCTTCTGTGGCGCAATACGAAAACGGGAGAGAACACCGTTTGGTTTATGGATGGTACGAACTCAAAAGCGTATTCTCTGTCAAAATTAGATCCCGCATGGCAACCTAATATTGGCGATTTTAATGGCGATGGTAAAAGCGACATTTTGTGGCGGAATAGTCAAACAGGAGAGAATGCCATTTGGCTGATGAATGGTATCTTCGTCACAAGCGATACTGAGGCAAAACTTGATCCATCCTGGAAGCCTAGTATTGGCGATTTTAACGGCGATGGTAGAACGGATATTTTTTGGCACAATGATACATCGGGTGAAAACACTGCTTGGCTAATGGATGGCACAAAGGTTTCCACTGCAGCTTTTCTACCAAAAACTGACGCATCTTGGACACCTAGTATTGGCGATTTCGATGGCGATGGCAAGACTGACATTTTTTGGCGCAATACTCAAACAGGTGAGGATGCAATTTGGCAAATGAATAATACCACAGCTAATGGAACTTATTTGCCTACAGTTTCCAAAGAGTGGTACCTTGTCTAAGATGATCGTTAGTGATGCTAGTAAGAAATAACTGACCTTCATCATCTAAAGGAATTCTAAATGACTCGCAAATTGCTCTTGCTTTAACAGTTGACATTCACGTGTCAACTGTTAACCGTTAACGACCACTTTATGGAGTTTTTCACACATCTAACAGAACTGCCATAGATGAGTTTTATCAAAGACAGGATAAGCGCAAAAAGTAATTTTTGCGTTTAATTTATCGAACTGCTTTTGAGCCAAGAGCGCTCTTGTATTTGTAAAGTGTGCCTAAGTCTTAAGAGAGTTGTTCATGGCAATGGTGTGTCAGTATATCCTTAATCAGTCTTTTCATCTTATATACACACAGTTATTGATTTGTCAATGCGTAAATCCTACTTCTTTCCTACGGCTTACATCATCTGTTAAAGAAGTAGGGAAAGAAGAGGAACATGAATCGGTAATCAAAATAGCCTTGTTAGGAGGACATCCAATTTACCTTTAAGGTAGCTACATAGGTTACCTATAGAGGGAGAGACTGTACGGGATTCAACTGAGGACCGCTATGTACTAGCACAGTAGCAGAGAACTCAGAAAAAATATTCAATTTCTGCAAAATATTATGCATTGTACTCAAGCCCGATGAGTTTTAAATTTATCTTCAGATTCACTATTCTCATAGTTAACAAGTATACAACTTGGTTAAAAACTGTTTCTTATTAAGGGTACTGGCACTCCGTAAATAAAATAATGAAAGTATAAAAATAACATCGAACCATACTCGGCAGGTAAAATGAGGCGCGTTTAAATTACACATCCTATTAAATTAGTCAGACTATAGCCAACAGCAACATCTAACTACGAACGATACATCTTAGTGAACTAACTCTCGTTTGGAGTATGGAGAACCGCCTTTTAGAAAAATATTTGCACGATGTCAAAGGTTCCCCAACTTGAACACACAAATTTTCATTTCTCCTTCGTAAAGATTTATTAAGGGTCAATAGAAAAGGTATAACCTCAGACATTGATCAGCAAAGTCATTCGAGATTCATATCAGGGCTAGCTGTATTTGTCATTCGCATTACAGCAGTAGCTACATATCACAACTGTCAGCGCTCATAGCAGGGCGATTCACAACGCGCGTAGGTGAGCGTAAATAAATGCGCGTAGGCGTTAAGACTCGTAAATAAAGCTGTTTCTTGCATTCAGAGTTGGAAAGCCGCCTGATACTCACTAGCTCCTAATGACAAAGGACGGCTTTAGCCGAAGGGGTAACGCTCGTTTCAGGAGCGATCGCTCCTTCAAAAAAGAAAAAAGATCAGCCTTCTCTCCTTGACTCACTATTTAGCTTTATTTGTACCGACTTACTTAGCTATTAGCTGAAAAGGTGACAGCTTATTAAATTTCTCGTCAATCACTATATACAACAAAGTTATGTCAGCAATTCCCAATCCCAGTCAAACATTTAATCAACCATGGAATCTCATAGATTTCAATGGTGATGGCAAAACCGACATTTTATGGCGTAATACGAAAACTGGTGAGAACCTCATTTGGCAGATGGATGGCACAACAATTACCTCTCAGATTTTTGTGCAACAGCTCGATCCAGCGTGGAAACCCAGCTTTGGGGATTTCAATGGTGATGGCAAAACTGACATCTTCTGGGGGAATAACCAAACCCAGTACTCACCGCTTTGGCTAATGGACGGCTCGACAATTGCCACTCAGGGTTCTGAGATATCATTTAACTTATCTAAAGATTCTATTGGCATTGGCGATTTTAACGGTGATGGCAAGAGCGATATCTACTGGGGTACCAATCAACCGTATGTCTCACCAATTTGGTTGATGGATGGGACTACAATTGCGACTGAGAGTACAAGTCTGCCGAAAGTTAACTCATCTTGGAAATATAGCGTTGGCGACTTCAATGGCGATGGCAAAACAGATATGTTCTGGCGCAATCAGGAGACGGGTGAAAACGGAGTGTGGTTGATGGATGGTACCAAAATTGCTACTCAAGCAACTTTTGCGAAGCTTGATAAGGCATGGACACCTACTGTTGGTGATTTCAACGGCGATGGTAAGTCTGACATTCTGTGGCACAATCAGGACACTGGAGAGAATGCTGTTTGGTTTATGGATGATACTGGTACTAAACCTACTGGGACTTTTTTACCGAAGCTCGATCCAGCATGGACACCTACCATCGGTGATTTCAACGGCGATGGTAAGTCTGATATTCTGTGGCGTAATCAAAAAACGGGTGAGAATGCCGTTTGGATGATGGATGATACTGGTACCAAACCTACTGGGACTTTTATGTCAAAGCTTGATACAGCATGGACACCGAGCATTGGTGATTTCAACGGCGATGGGAAGTCTGACATTCTGTGGCGCAATCAGAATACAGGTGAGAACGCTATATGGACAATGGATGGAACTAACGCCTCTGGAGCTTACATACAGCAACTTGATACGGATTGGTCTGCTTTTATTTAGGAGTGGCACTGGTGAGCGATCGCCAATATTTCTTTAGATAGGGCAAAAATATCCATAGTCGTTGATGTGAGTTGGTAGTGCTTCTCTCATCCTTGGTTGAGGGATGCTTGTTTTAACCGCAGGCATCCCCTCAGTTTTTTATACCTATTCCTAGTTAGGGTCTGCTGAAAAAGTCAGAAAGAGCAAGATAGGGATTAATTTAGTTGCTCA
>JAQYWP010000578.1 GCA_029379285.1 Rhizonema sp. PD38 | reverse complement strand
AAACTTGGACGCCGTTTTTCCGAAGCGCTATGCGTCCCCTTAAAACATCTTTTTTTAAACTGGGCTTTAAACCCAGCAACTTTAGTTTTTTTAAGAGGATAGGAGGCAGAAAGCCTTCAGCATAGCTGCCTCCTGCCCTCTGCCTTTCTTTGTAAGTGAAGAGCATTGTGAATGTTGGCTCAAGAGCGGCAAGAACATAAGCAACGTGTACAAGCTTTTGGTAGCATCCCGTGGAAAAAACGAGCAAACCTTCTCACTCATGAGGGGTTATTGCGAGCAATCTCAATAATAATGCAAAGCTCGCTCTAGAGAGTACTCTCTCCCGCAGACAGTGCTTTGAAAACCCGCTCTTAATGAATCGCCTCAATGTCGCAACTTCAGTCTAGAATAGAAACTCGTGCAAGGTTTGCTCGTTTTTTATAGATTAGTGCGTCCCCATTCACTTTGTTGGACCAATGAGCGAGCCTAAGAACGCTGAGGAAGCGTTAGCACTAGTCATGTTATCACACGTCAATCTTGCGTCTACCATCTTTCGCGAGCATACCGACGCACTCGCAAAAGCTTTCGCCGACTATGACCCTCACGTAATCAACAATATCATAATCATCATTATTTGTTGTTGATTTTGGTGACAATAATGTCATATATTCATGTTAGCATATTGTTAGGATCAACACAGGAGATGATTACCAGTTGCTCACAAACTACGTTTACAAGCTAAGACAAAACGTCACACAATCTCACATTATGTCTAATTGGGTTGACATGCTTCGTAATCAATATAATTGGTCTCTGGGTGATAGAATTACTCAGTACAATCAGCAATTCATTCAAGGCGATTATTGTGATATTAGAACGTCATCTGAAGCTTGCCCTCTCACCTGTTTTGTAAGTAAGAATGGGGCAACTGGTGAACCTTGGAAAGAAAGTAAGGTAGACAAAGAACGTAAACTAAAAAACCCGCGCCGTAGTGCTGGTGATATTCAAATTACAGCCTTGCCAGGTCTTAAGAAAGCTAGACCTTGGTATGCTGGAATTGATTCCACAGTACTGCAACAGAATGTTAAAAGATTAGACAAAGCATACGAAAATTTTTTTGAAGGTAAAGGATTCCCAAAATTTAAAAATCGTTCAAGATTTTCATCTTTTACTTACACAATGGGAATAAAAGTTCAGAGAAATAAAATCTATCTGCCTAAAATAGGTTGGATGAGATTTCATAACTCTAGACAAATACCCACAGGCTTTACTATTAAAGCTGCAACTATTCGCCAACGTCAAGATGGTTGGTATGTATCCGTCAGAATTGAGGATAAGACTGTACCTGATTACGTCGCCATAGATTTAACTGATGTTAAATCGGTAATTGGTTGCGACATGGGAATTACTAAACTTGTACATCTGTCCGATGGATACCAAATTAAAAATCCCAAGTTTGCAACCAATAAAAAAACTAAGCGCACTCTCAAAATCAGACAACGCAGAGTCAGCCGCAAAGTTAAAGGTAGCTTGAATCGCAGAAAAGCAGTTACAAGACTTGGTAGACTTCACAAGAAGATTAGCGATAAACGCTCCTCTTATCAATGGGAAGTAGCTTGCAAAATTGCTTCTAGAAAAGTTGATGCAATTAGTGTAGAAGACCTTAATGTTTCTGGAATGCTAAAGCGTTGCCGGGTAAAAATTGATGAAACAACTGGTAGATTTTTACCTAACGGGCAGAGTCGGAAGAAAGGTTTAAATCGTAGTATTTCTGATGCTAGCTGGAATGAATTAACTCAAAAGATCGATTACATGGCTGGGAAGTCAGGAAAGATCTTAGTCAAGGTGAATCCCAAACATACCTCTCAAAAATGTTATGCTTGTAGTTACGTTGACGCTAGTAGTCGAGATAAAGAAAAGTACATTTGTACAGCTTGTGGGCAAATAGCTCATGCTGATATCAATGCTACAAAAAATATAAAAGAATTAGCTTTGTTAAACATAGCTAGTATAGTACTTGGGGACTCCAAGGAACTTGAATCTATTGGTTCTAAACGCCTAAAAAATTGTCAGGAGATATCAGCACGCCCTTTGGGCAAACGTGTTGAGCCTAGGAACCTTAGCAATAAGGATATTAATACAGTAATGTCTTAAGAATCCCCTCGCCTTCAGGCAGGGGAGTGTCAAACTAATGCGTCACACTCAAGCTAATTCCATGCCATTTGCGTATCTGCTGGTATCTCATGGTAGTCGCGATCCGCGCCCGGTCACTGCCATGCAGCAATTGGCAGAGTTAGTATGTCAAAAATTGCAAAATAACTTAACTGTCTCTGATGTTGTGGCGTCTCAACTAAGGTGTGAAACAATGGTTGGAACAGCATATTTGGAACTGACTCCCGAACCATTGCACGAGCAGATCGTAACATTTGGCAAGAATGCTGCTCATTTTGGATGCAATTACCTGAAAATTTTACCTCTATTTCTCCTACCAGGGGTGCATGTAATGCAGGATATTCCATCGGAAGTGGCATTGGCTAAACAATTTCTCAGTCAAGACATGATGATAAATTTGCAACCATACCTAGGTAGTCACCCAAAGTTAGGAAGTTTGCTGTCACAACAGTATACAACAAAAGCAGAAGCAAGAATTCTTCTAGCTCATGGCAGTCGTCGTCCTCTTTCTCATAATCCAGTGGAAGCAATGGCTGTATCTTTAGGAGCAATCGCTGCTTACTGGGCTGTGTCTCCTAGTTTGGAATCGCGAGTGCAAGAGTTAGTTATTGCAGGTTGTAAGCAGATAGCTGTCTTGCCATACTTTTTATTTACAGGTGGAATTGTTGATGCGATCGCGCACAAGCTTGAAGAGTTGAAATTACAATTCCCTGAGGTCAGTTTTCAACTAGCTGAGCCTTTGGGTGTTAATACCGAATTGGCCGATCTGATTTGGGAGTTGATGGAATCATGAACCGTCAAGCAGATGGTAGACAAGATGCTGACCAGATAGAAGAAAGGAATGAACCTTTGGGAAAGGTGTATTTAGTCGGTGCGGGACCTGGAGATCCGGGGTTGATGACTCTCAAGGGTAAAGGATTATTAGAGTGTGCTAATGTCGTTATTTATGATGCTTTAGTGAGTCCGGCAATTCTTTTGATGATTAATCCTCAAGCAGAAAAGATTAATGCGGGTAAGCGGCGGGGGCGTCATTCAATGATGCAGGACGAAACAACACAGATCTTGATTGATAAAGCGCAGGATCATGCAATAGTAGTCCGCTTAAAGGGAGGCGATCCATTTATATTTGGTCGCGGTGGCGAGGAGATGGAAGAATTGCTAAAAGCTGGAATCTCAGTGGAAGTTGTACCTGGAATCACATCGGGAATTGCAGCTCCAGCGTATGCTGGTATTCCCTTGACGCATCGACTGTATAGTTCATCAGTAACTTTTGTGACGGGTCATGAATCATCAGGTAAATATTGCCCTACAGTAAATTGGAATGCGATCGCTCACGGTTCAGAAACGATTGTCATTTACATGGGAATTCACAATTTGCTTTATATCGTAGAACAGTTAATAAAAGCGGGTTTGAGTTTAGAAACACCTATTGCATTAATACGTTGGGGTACGCGACCTGATCAAGAAGAACTAATAGGCACGTTGGGAACTATTGCCCTGCAAGTTGAAGTGACTGAGTTTGGAGCGCCAGCAATCGTTGTTATCGGTACGGTAGTAAATATGCACAGTACTTTATCTATTTGTCGTCCAGTTTCTTAATGCTGTCGGAGAAAATTTATACCTGCAATAGCTTACTCAAGATGTTGAAACACAACTTTTAATAAATCCGCTTGTGTAAAAGGCTTTGTTAAATATCCTGACGATCTGACAAACTTTGCCCTCACCCGATCTATGAGTCCTGTTCTTCCTGTAAGCATAATCACAGGTATGTTTTCAAAATAAGAATGTTTGCGTAGTAATGAACATAATTCATAACCGTTTAACTTTGGCATTTCAATGTCAAGCAAAATCATGTCTGGTTTAACACGCAGAACTTGCATTAAAGCATTTAAGGGGTCGTTGACTCCCCTAACACAAAAGATTTGTTCATCTAAAAAACTTCTGATAGTTGTCAGTACAATGGGACTATCATCAATACAAAATATTTTGTACAGTTTTCTATTAACAATCTGCGGGTATGTTTGGCGACGGTTGATATGAGTCGTGTTAAAACTCTGGGGATAATCGGCAGTTTGATGCTCTTTTTGTTGTGAAAATGCTTGCTGGGGTTTGGAGTGAGGTTGTCTCAGTTGTTTGGAGAAGGAGTGGCGTTTCTGTTGATCTGGTGACTGGGCGTTTCCTGGATTTGGCGATCGCTTTTGACAATGCTCAACAAGCAAGTGTAAATCCAAATGACAAAACTTTGGCAGATCGTCCAAAAGACTTTCAGAGGTAAATTCATAACTTCCCTCTTTTAAATTCAGAAATGACTGTAAGACTTCTAGTGCCAATTGCTCTATCAGTATTCCTGCTTGGGCTATACTAATGTACTTCTGACTCACTAACCAGCAAATAGCTAAATAATCTGGATTCGATATTGCTTGATTCTCAATACCAGTTTCAAATATTGCCTGTAACTGCTGATAAACTCCATTATGTAGAGTGGGAATTTGCTTACTCAATCGCTGCAAGGTTTTATAAAGTAGAGCAAATGTTCTATTCGCTTGGCTGGCATAAATCAGTTTAGTGTTTTCTAAGTAAAATGACCAAGACGCTGAAGCACTAAAAACCTGCAAACAGCCAGTAGTAGGCTGACTAGTTATTTTAGTCAATAAAGCGAGTGGTTGTAGTTTTTGGAAAAACCTATATCTACCAATAGGAAGTGTCGTCATAGAGATATATATTGAGATAAAAGCAATCTTGGCAACTAAAAGTGATGAAGGTGGTGTTCTTAAGACTTTTAAAATAAAGCTTGCACCCCCCTATCACCTTGATTGGGGGGAATTGTTTGCTATTCGTCCTTTGTAACATTTGCCTAACAGCATACGGCTGAAGCTTTGCACCCACTGTCGCTTGCAATACACAGTGTTACTCTTCCTATACTACTAAGATAGGATTTAGCTAGCCAAGTGCTAAGCAAAAATGGCATTGCCACATACAACTACTTTAGGATGTATATTAACTCTGCGGGTGTTTTTCCTTAATCATTTGTTACATTTAACTGTAATTACAAAAACACCGGTAAGTCTGAGAGCGCGATAACTTGATACTTGCAGGTTAAATCAAGGTAAGTAGGTTGAGCCAATAAAACCTAAATATGTAAACAAATGTTGATAGGCTCAGCAACCTACTTACAACTAACCATTGACAGCCACAATGTAAAGTTGTGTTTATTCACGCTTACTGACTTAATACCATTGAGCCATAGATTTTGCAGAAAGTAGGCGGGGTAGGTTTGCATTCTCTAAGTTTATATTCGTAGGGAAATCCGACGAATAGAAATAGGAGTGCGCCCAACTGTCCAAGATGGATTTGAAAAGCCTCTTTAAAGCTTGGCTTCAAGTCATCCATCTGTTACATTCTTGTTTCAAAATGGTATATTTTGTCCATAAGTACTGAAAACGCGCTTCAATGTTGTGTTGTGCAGAATGGCAGCAATTATAGAATTACTAGTGCTACTCTTCAATCAAAAGTCTACTTACAAATAGAAATTATCAGCTACATAGTATAGCAAGGTTAAATGACTCGCGCTCCAAAATATTTAGTGACTAATTGTTCACAACTAACTCCTAATTGTTATTCCCAGTTTTCAACTAGATATTAGCTATTAGCAGTGTACAAAAGTGTTTCCCGACTTAGAGAGCAATACACTCTTATTGTAAGTTTCTATTAATTAATCACATTTATAT
>JAQYWP010000056.1 GCA_029379285.1 Rhizonema sp. PD38 | reverse complement strand
GATTCAGTTTATTATTGCATGTCCGATTTCTGGATCTTATTTAATCCTCATTCCTTACTATAGCGGTCGTTTGTGAAATTATACTGTGGCTTTCTTGATAGACAGAATAAGCGTCATGGGCTGCGTGGGCGAAGGCGAAAACCCATAATGCTCATAGAATTGCTTGGCTTCTTCTGATATGGCATGTACTACTATTCCACGGATGCCCAGTATCTCTGCCGCCTGCATTGTACGAAGCACCGCATCTTGCAGTAAGGCTGCGCCCAACCCTTGTCCCTTCCATGCAGTATCTACTCCAAGCCTTCCAAGAATCGCTACGGATACTGGATCGGGCATATTCCGTCTTACAGGCGATGGCGCATCGCTCAGTGCCAATGCACCAGAGGAAAGACAATAATAGGCAATTACTTTCTGCCCATCCGTTACGACATAGGTGCGTGAGGCATTGTTCTTTTGATTGGCAACAGCGCGGCGTTTTAACCAATCATTCAGGCTGGCAACTCCACAATCAAAGTCATTCAGCAGGTGAGTATCTGCAAGAGGACGGGGGCTTGAAGAGTCATTTAGCCCATGGTCTTTTAGCATTCATTAAACGTTCAAACCCTTCATTATAAGGTGGAACATCCAAAACATTCAGAAAATGCTGATAGGTTTCTTCATCCACTCGCAGGAAAGTCTGGTCAAGCAGCGTATCCTCCGCCGCTCGTCGCGCTGCATCAATCATGAAGTCCGAACGTGATTTACTTTGCGCTTTTGCCGCCCTGTCAATAAGAGTCCGCACATCCTCACGGATACGCAGATTGACGGCGCGAGTGGGAATATCAGACCTGCTGCTATGGGGCTGCATAACCTTCTCCTTGAGTCTTGTACCCTAGCATATAACTACTAGATACACAATGTGTATCTTTATTATATAGCAGTTCTCGTGGTTGATGCAAGACAATGTAAAGGCGAATGGTAAGACAGCCCTGAAAGAGGGTTTCCCCGACCTAGGGGACTGCGTTAGCGAGTCTTCTCCCAAAGGGAGACGCCAAGGGCGAACGAGCGTCAGGGCTGTTCCCCCTCTCAAAGTGTTATAGTTAACCCAATTGAGAAGCGCTATATAACAGTGATAGGTGCAATTTTAGGTAGCCTTCTCACTTTTGGTTCTACACAGCTTAAAGCATAGAAGCATGGCGGACTAAATACTTAATCACGAAAAAGAAGGTTTAAGAGAATTTAGCCCCCCAAATTAGCGGGGGGTTGGGGGGATATACACCGCTAACCGAACCGTCTTGACTTATATCCTCTCTTACTTCATTTTCAGGACTCAGCACTCAGAACTCAGAACTCAGCACTATTTATGGAGTGGGGTTCGGCGTTAAATAGAAGTTCTTAAACGGACATGAGATGACTCATCCGTTTCATTGCCTCATTCACATTTTCCCGACTATTAAATGCCGAAATGCGGAAGTAACCTTCACCGGCTGCACCAAAGCCAGAACCCGGTGTTCCCACAACATTGGTGCTATGCAGCAACTTATCGAAGAAATCCCAGCTTGATAGCCCATTGGGTGTTTTTACCCAGACGTATGGTGCATTGACACCGCCATACACTGACAATCCGGCGGCTTTCAGTTTTTCGCAAATAATTTTAGCATTTTCTAAATAGAAACTTACCAGTGCCTTAATTTGCGCTTGACCTTCCTCAGAGTAGACTGCTTCTGCACCGCGTTGAACGATGTAGGGAACTCCATTGAATTTGGTAGACTGGCGGCGATTCCACAGTTTCCACAGTTCCACATCTGAACCATCCGACGCTTTCGCTGTCAGTGTTTTCGGTACGACTGTTAATGCACAACGAGTGCCAGTGAAGCCTGCATTCTTGGAAAAAGAACGAAACTCGATCGCACACTCCCTAGCACCCTCTATTTCATAAATCGAGTGGGGAATCGAGGCATCGGTGATATAAGCTTCGTAAGCGGCATCAAAGAAAATAATCGAGCCATTTGCTCTAGCATAGTCTACCCAAGCCTTGAGATGTTCTTTCGTGGCAACAGCTCCGGTGGGGTTATTGGGAAAGCAAAGGTAAATCAAATCAACTTTCTCAGAGGGTATCGATGCAGTGAAGTTGTTTTCCTCTGTAATCGGCAGATAGACTAAACCCTCATACTCACCCTTCTCGTTCATACCCTTTGTACGTCCTACCATGACGTTGGTATCTACGTATACAGGATATACGGGATCGGTGACTGCAATGATATTGTTGTTTCCAAAAATCTCAAGAATGTTACCTGTATCACACTTAGAGCCATCGGAAACAAAGATTTCACTAGCGTCAATTTCGCATCCCCGCGATTGGAAATCATGAGCCGCAATTTTTTCCCTTAACCAAGCATAGCCCTGTTCTGGACCATAGCCTTTGAAAGTCGTGCGATCGCCCATTTCTTCCACCGCATGAATCATCGCCGTGCGGCAAGCTTCTGGCAAAGGTTCTGTAACGTCACCAATACCCAGTCTAATGATTTTAGCATCAGGATTGGCGTCTGTAAAGACATTGACCCGCCGAGCAATTTCCGGAAACAAATAACCCGCTTTGAGTTTAAGGTAGTGATCGTTGACCGTTGCCATAGATAGTAGATTGTGACAAATGCTGTAAAACAGCTTAATACTAATCTTCCTAAACTGAAATAATTTAGGCGAATCGAATGCCAGCACAGTGCTAGCATAAAGCGAATGAGCATCCTCACTCCTACAGTATGGCAACAATTACTATTCGCAATATATCTGATGAGTTAGTCGATCGGATTAAACGCTTGGCGGGACAAAAGGGAATTTCGATGGAGCAAGAAATCCACGATTTGTTGCAAAAACGCTATGGGCAACGTGATGAAGTGCTTGCTCGTATTCGTCAACGGGCGGAGGCATTACCGATGGAACCAGAAAGTCGGGTGCAGTCTTGGAAATCAGAAGGGCGATTCCGATGGTGATTGATACGATGGTGTTTGCCTATGCGCTCTTACACGTAGAGGACAAATATGAGCAGGCGATCGCTGCTTTAGAAACTGTAGATCAGATTGTGGTGCCTGATTCGTTGTTTGCTCCCGTTGGGGAATGTGATTTGGCAATGGATACAATTTCGGCAACTACCGTTGCAAATAGGTTTAGATGCGCTGCAAGATGCTGAGGCATTGGTTGATGTCATGATTTCTAATTCTCAAATTCGCTCCTGTTGCTCTAAAACTGGCAGTCGAGGCAAGTCATTCGTTCTACGATACGTTATTCGTGGCAGCAGCAATTCAATCTGATACTCAGGTGTTGACTTATGATCGGAAACTGGCGGCTAAGTTTGGCGATCGCATTGTATTGCTGGAATAGAGATAATTGAAAATACTGATACAGCAGGGGATGAAGGAATCGGAACACAGGCACAAGATGAGTTTACCTAAAGTAAAAGTAGCCGATTTGTCCGAACAGCGTCAGGGCTGTCTCACCGTGACGCTCGTACCCCTTCGGGGAAGCAAGCTACGCATGATTGCGTCTCCCCTTGGGAGAAGACTCGCTAACGCTACGAAGATCGCCCCTACTTAAAATTGGCACATAGAATGAAATTTCTCTATTATTCTCAAACCCTCAATTTTCATAAAGGTATAGCATTTATTGCATTGACAAGCTTGTTATATTTGACACTCGGACTCACTTGGAGTCATTCTGCTCTGGCTTTTCCACAAACAGAACAGATAATTAGCCAGCTGTCTCATCACCAGACAACATCAAACAAGCTACCCAAAGAGATATCCACTACAGTACTCAATGATGCAGCAAAGCGTTCAAGAGTCGCTGTTGCTGATTTGAAAATTACCAAAGTGACGCCCAAGAACTTTGGGAATCCCTGTGAGTTCAAGTTTGGTGAAATCTGTACCAAGGAGTACAACCCCATTAATGGCTGGGAAGTGATTGTTCAAGTTCGCCAACAATCTTGGACTTACCATGTCAGTAAAGTCAACACGCAAATTGTATTAGATCCCAAGATCAGCAAAACCAGGAAAAGTTAATCGAAGTTGCTGAATCAAAGCATGAATGAATTTAGCGAAGACAGCGCAACTACGAACGACGGACTATTTTTTTCATTTCGTCAAGAAGTGCAATTCTGCATTTTAGCAGTTCGTTTTCGTTCTCTTAGACTATAATGATGGATCGTGTCCGAACAAAACTAGCCAATGCCTAAACTCAAAACTCGTAAAGCAGCAGCGAAACGATTCCGCGCCACCGGTACGGGAAAAATCGTGCGTCGCAAGGCTTTTAAGAATCACCTCCTGCAACACAAGAGTGCCAACAAGAAGCGTAACATGTCGAAAATGGCAGTCGTTGACGAGCGTGATGCAGATAATATACGGCTCATGCTCCCTTATTTGTAAATATTTCAGGAATTTAAGTTATGACACGGGTAAAACGCGGTAACGTTGCTCGCAAACGCCGCAATAAAATTCTCAAACTAGCTAAAGGTTTTCGTGGTTCCCATTCAACTCTGTTTAGAACCGCTAACCAACAGGTGATGAAGGCACTGCGCAGCGCCTACCGCGATCGCAAAAACCGCAAACGCGACTTCCGCCGTCTCTGGATCACCCGCATCAATGCTGCTGCACGTCTACACGGTATGAGTTATAGTAAGTTGATCGGCAATTTGAAAAAAGCCAATATCCTGCTAAATCGCAAAATGTTGGCACAAATGGCAGTTCTCGATCCGGCAGGTTTTAGCAAAGTTGCGGAATTAGCCAGCCAAGCAAAGTAAACTCAGCAACGGATGTCAGGGATGATTCATTGGTTGATGCAACAGTGGCGGAAGCTGTTGCTTTTATCTGCTGTATTCCTACTCATCTTATCTGTCTTTTCTTATACAGAACCATCAGTCTCTGCCGCTGAACTCCCAAAGATTGAGCGGCGAGGCTATTTAAATATTGCTGTAAAAGATAACGTGCGTCCGTTGGCGTTTAAAGATGCCAATGGCAATGTGCAAGGTTTAGAAATTGATTTGGCAAAAGCCCTAGCAGTTGATATACTTGGCAAACCCAATGTCAAGTTAAAACCCGTCAATAATAGTGAGCGCTTGTCTCTTGTTTTAGATCACAAAGTCGATTTTACTATCGCTCGGGTGACAGCAACTCCCTCACGAGAACGCTTAGTAAGTTTCAGTATTCCTTATTACTTTGATGGGGCAATAATAATCACAAAAGATCCTTCTATCCAAAGATGGAGCGATTTATCAAGGCGGAAAATTGCCGTTCTCAACAACTCCAGCACGATTGCGCCAGTACGATATTATATGCCAAGCGCTGAGTTAGTGGGAGTTAATTCTTACGAGCAAGCGCGATCGCTAATCGAAAGCAATGCCGTCGCCGCCTTTGCCGCAGATACTAGTATCCTCAGCGGTTGGGTACAAGAATATCCGCAGTATCACCTCCTACCAACAAAGTTGTCAACACAACCTTTGTCAGTGGTAATGCCCAAAGGATTGCAGTATGATGAATTGCGAGGCAAAGTCAATCAAGCGATCGCTCATTACATAGCCTCGGGTTGGTTGAAGGAACGAGCTAAATACTGGGGATTACAAAACAATCAACCAAGTCTGGATCGATAATCTTCATAGGAAAACTGCCGCCACATCTCAAATGTGCCGTCTTTTCTCACCACGCCGATTGAGGGATGCACTACCCCGTTAAACATTGAGCTTTTCACCATAGTGTAGTGCATCATATCCTCAAAGATAAGGCGATCGCCGATTGACAAATTGGAAGAAAAGGCATAATCACCCAGAAAATCCCCAGCTAGACAACTTGAGCCACCCATGCGATACTTTGTCTCTCCCTCTTGTGGTTCATGTGCTCCGCGAATCACAGGTTTATAAGGCATTTCCAAACAATCGGGCATGTGAGCGGTAAACGATACATCCAACATCACATTGATTAGATCGGAAGTGGGAATAAGATCTTGAACAGTACTCAGCAAAAATCCTGTTTCCCAAACAATCGCAGATCCCGGCTCCAAGATCAATTCAATGTGCGGGTAACGCTCATGAAACTCCTTCAAAACATTAATTGCATGTCCGACATCATAACCTTTACGAGTCATCAAGTGACCACCACCAAGATTCAGCCACTTGAGATGCGGCAGAAAATGCCCAAACAACTGCTCTATATGTAAAAGCGTTTTTTCCAACGCATACGAGTTACTCTCACATAAGTTGTGACTCAAGAAACCATCGACTCCCTCAGGTAACTTATCCCCAAGATGCTCTGGTGAGATGCCCAGACGTGTAAAAGGCTGACAGGGATTGTAGAGCATTGTTTCCACCGGTGAGTACTGGGGGTTAATCCGCAGCCCTACTGATGGTTGAGAAGCCGAATCTGATACGAGGGGGCGAAATCGCTCCCATTGACTCACAGAATTAAACGTTAAATGGGAAGCATTTTGTAGAATCAAAGGCATGTCCTCATCACGGTACGCCGGAGAATAGACATGAAGTTCACCGCCAAATTTCTCAGCTACCAGTTGCGCTTCCCAAAGCGAACTCGCTGAGGCACCGTGGAGTGTCTTGCGGATCAATGGAAAACTATGAAAGAGGGCAAACCCTTTAAGAGCGAGAAGCACTCTTACAGGCGCTTCTCGCTGCACTCGCTCAAAAATGGCGAGGTTTTGCTCAAGACGTGCCTCTTCTAACACAAAACAAGGCGATGGGATAGTCAAGAGAAGTGTGTCGCACGTCTGTTTCATTTACTTATCCTCAAAGGGTGATTCTTGATCAATAATCTCATGCCACGGAAGACCAAGAGGACCAAGCAACTCCATAAACGGATCAGGATCGCACTGCTCTACATTATACACTCCTGGCTTTTTCCAGAGTTTATTCACCACCATTAATGCACCAATTGTTGCCGGAACACCTGTTGTGTATGAGATTGCCTGAGAACCAACTTCTCGATAAGTCTCAGCGTGATCGCAATTGTTATACACGTAATATCTGTGTTCTTTTCCGTCTTTGATCCCACGAATATGACAGCCGATTGATGTCTGTCCTGTATAATTCTCTGCTAGAGATGACGGTTCTGGAAGGAGAGCTTTGAGGAACTTTAAAGGCACTACCTTCGTTCCTTCATAATCCACGGGATCTATACGTGTCAAACCAACATTCTCAAGAACTTGAAGATGAGTGATGTAGTTTTGTGAAAACGTCATCCAAAAACGTGCTCTCTTCAGCGTTGGAATATGTTTGACAAGCGATTCCAGTTCTTCGTGATAGAGAAGATATGATTCGCGATCGCCTATTTCCGGATAAGGAACTGGACGATGAATCGAAAGAGGAGGCACCTCTACCCAAGCCTTATTTTCATAATACCGACCTTTTTGGGTAATTTCACGGATATTGATTTCCGGATTGAAATTTGTGGCAAATACCTGCCCGTGATTTCCGGCGTTGCAATCAATAATATCAAGGTAGTGAATCTCATCAAAATAGTGCTTGAGCGCATAGGCTGTAAAGACTCCCGTCACCCCCGGATCGAACCCACATCCGAGAATAGCTGTAATTCCCGCATCTTTGTAGCGCTCCTCATATTTCCACTGCCAACTATATTCAAATTTTGCAACGTTTGGAGGCTCGTAGTTAGCGGTATCAAGATAGTCAACGCCTGCTTCCAGACATGCATCCATCAATACTAAATCTTGATACGGAAGTGCGACGTTAATTAAAATATCGGGACGAAAATCTTGAAGGAGTTTGACAGTGTTCTTGACATTATCTGCATCAAGTGCTGATGTACTCACTTTTGTTGAGTTAATACGTTTGGCAATGCGATCGCACTTGTCAATTGTCCGACTTGCTATCAGAATTTCGGAAAACTCTTCTCGTGCCGCACACTTGTGGGCAACGACGTTCCCTACCCCACCAGCTCCAACTATGATCACCCGTGCCATGCTACCTCCATTGAAGAAGTGAGTTATAAAGAGCGCAAATGCTAAAAGCTTGAGCAAATATCATGGGAAATTGGAATTTTCCCCAGTATCCTAAAAAAATTTGTCAAATTAGACGATTTATGGTCTGAGTATGGTATTAGGAATAATATTCACATTTTTTCAGAACTCTAAACTTCTACCAAATTATAATTGATGAATGCTGAAAAACTAATTGGCAGCAAGCATTTGGCTTCAAGTGCCATTAGACGTCAACTCAATTGTACAAGCGTTTGGACAATCTGATAGTTAGAGCAGCGAATGTGGTGATCGCCAGTTTAAGAGGAGCGAATAATGTATAGACGCTTCAATCATGGAGTCTCTACACCTAAGGCGTTCATTTTATATAGATACCTTTTACATAGCTGCTCTCGGTCGGAAGCCTTTCTTCATAATGATGCTTTCATCAGATCTTATTTCTCTGCGTCCTTGGCTCAGAAGGTTTTACAAACTAAGTATTTATTTTTACTTTATCTACTTACGCTTTTGCTAGTTGAAAGCAAAAATATCTTCTGTACTAAAGACTACCTACTTAGTTATTAACAGAATTCTTTTTTCTTGTGTCTGAAGGATAAAAGAACTATGATTTGCGATAATACCCTATATTTACAACTGCTTATTAACATTGTTTTTGCTGGCTAAAAATATACGTTAGATTTAAAGGTTTACCATAAATTAGTAATGAACTCTTTTTTTTAAAGAAAGTGTAAAGACAGTAGACTTTTTTGTCTGAGATCAGGCAAATTACTTAAGTAGATGTTATTAGGGTAGTTAAAAAAGCAGTTCACCAAGTAAAGAACAGCAACTACGCTCTTAGTTGCGTATTGATAATTTAATTGTTTAAGGAAAACAGCAAGCATCCACTAAATAGTCTAATGAACACGAGCTTCTTATCAAAGGTGTATTATACCCTGTCCACAACAGTCGCATATAAAGTGAATTAGCACTCACCATAAATATGCAGAACAAAATAGAAACACAAACTCTACCCAGGCAGTCTTTGGGTAAACTAAAATTATTTGAAAGCTTTACGAGTAGAGCTCTCAAAGACTTGTTGATCCAACCGCAGGGAATTTACGAGACGCAAGGGCATTTAGAAGCAGCTATTCAATGGCTGAAGCGGGCTCATGATTGCAGTCCTGATGATGGGGTAAGTTGGGGATATTCTTTAAAGGGCGGGTGGCGACTCTCCTATAGGGAAACATCTGGTTATATTGCCGACACATTTTTTGACTTGGCTAAGTACACTCAGGATAAAGATGCTTGGCAAAGAGCAGTTACCATTTGTCGATGGTTAGTCAGAGTACAGAACGATGACGGCTCTATTTCCGATCCTCGCTATGGTTCTGAAGGGATTGTGTTTGATACGGGTCAAGTGTTACAAGGACTGATTAGAGCTTATCAAGAAACCCAAGAGCCTGAATTTTTACAGGCGGCTGAGGCTGCTGTGGCTTGGCTAGTGAGAGTTGCTGATTCCACTGGACGCTGGACGAGAAACACTCACTTGGGTGTTCCTCATGTCTACAATTCTCGCGTAGCTTGGTACGTGGCAAGGCTGCACACCCTTAAGCCCAATCCAGAAGGAGAGCGGGTTGCACGTGCAAATTTGGATTGGGCACTGAGTCAGCAACGTTCTGGATGGTTTGATCAGTGTGCTTTTAAACCAGGAGCTGCGCCTTTTACCCATAATATTGCTTATGCCATTCGCGGTCTATTAGAAGCAGGCTACGTGCTAAACGAGCAGAAGTATATTGATGGGGCGATCGCCGGAGCCAAAGCGGTGATGCTGCATCTAGGTTCAGATGGGTTCATTCCTGGACAAATTGATGTGAACGGCAAACCTCAAGGAAATTATTGCTGCCTGACTGGCAATTGTCAGATGGCAATCATTTGGCTCAAGCTTTTTCAACAAACAGGCGAACTAGCGTATTACCAATCAGCCGAGAGCAGCTTGCGATATGTCATGTCTTGCCAGGAAATTCACACTGGTGATCCCAACATTCGCGGCGGCATTAAAGGTTCTCAGCCAATTTGGGGGAAATACACTCGGTTATCTTATCCAAATTGGGCGGCAAAGTTTTTTATTGATGGATTACTTCTGTTACTGAGGTTACAGCCATGAATGGAGGAGAGATATTTAAATATGACCTAGATCTGCCAACAAATAATTTTCAAAATGAGGTGAAGGCAAAAAATAGAATACAGATTTTAAACAGTGCTTTTGACCCAATGACAACTGAAGAAACAGTTGAGTGGGCAGTTCGGTTAATTAAGGAAGGTCAAAGAGGATACATTTGTACGGTTAATGTTGCCATTTTAATGATGATGAGCTCAAATCCGCGACTCGCGAAGTTTGTTGAGAAAGCATCATTAATTGTAGCAGATGGTCAGCCAATTGTTTGGGCTTCACGATGGTTAAAATTGCCTCTGCCACAACGGGTTACAGGAGTTGAGTTGATTGATGAGATCGCGGCAAAAGCAGAACGCGAGGAATTGCTCATCTACTTGCTAGGAGCAACTTCAGACGCGATCAAAACAGCAGCATCAAACTTACAGGATAAGTACCCTAAACTGAAAATTTGTGGGGTTGCCAACGGTTACTTCTCTCAAGCTCAAGCAAGCGAACGGGTAGAAGCAATCCGCCAAAGTGGCGCTCAAATTCTATTTGTGGGTATGGGCGTCCCCCGGCAAGAATACTTTTTAGAAGAAAATTGGTTAGAATTGGGTGTTAATCTAGCGATCGGTGTAGGCGGTAGCTTTGAAATATTTGCAGGCACAAAGAAACGGGCACCTCTGTGGATGCAAGAAGTTGGGCTGGAATGGCTCTATCGCTTGCTTCAAGAACCAGGAAGACTGTGGAAACGCTATCTAGTCACCAACTCGAGGTTTATCTATGAATTACTTCGAGTGTTACTTAGTAGATTCTCTAAAAATTCAACATAAACATTGGTGTAAGATTCTGAGATAGAATATCAAAGATTCTATGCATGAGGTTGTGTTGTGTCGGGATAAAGACTCTTTATTCAGACAGTTATAAAGTTTAGGGCTGGTAATGGGTAATAGGAAGTCAAGAACAATGACCAATGCCCAATTACCGATTACCAAAACCCCAAATGTATAATTAGCTACTTTGTTGACTCGTGAGGTGGCTACACGCGCTGATACTTTTAAAGATTAACAGATAACATCTGTTGATCTTTGAAGTTAGATAAAAGATAAGAAAGTTTTTTATTTCCCTATTTTATGGCAATGGATAACAATCTAGGAGTTCTTTATCTCTCAATTCTGGTGTTTCTACTCTCATTCACAGTCATCAATGTTTTTAACCAGATTCTCAAAACACGAAAGTTAGAAAGATCATTCTCCCGCTTGCGGAAAAAGTTGGGTAAAGAAAAGGGTACGGTTCAAGAATATTACGAATTAGCGAGTATTTATTCAGAAAAAAAAATCTTTTCTCAAGCAATCCCTCTATTTCAAAAAGCTATTAAAGCTGCTGAAGAAGAAGGAGAAGAAAATATTGCGAGTATATACAATGGTTTAGGCTATGCTTACTTTGCACAAGAACAGCATGACTTAGCTATTCGTCAGTATAAAGAAGCTATCAAATACAAACCGGATTATGTGACAGCACTAAATAATCTCGGTCATGCTTACGAACGGAAAAAATTGACATCTCAGGCGCTGTCAGCTTACGAAGATGCACTAAAATACGACCCAAAAAATTCCACTGCTAAACGCCGTGCTGAATCTATGCGACGCTTAGTATCTGTCTAAGTGAGAATCGAATAGCAAACATGAATTCATACACAACAAATTAGTAGTTTGTGATGATACAGTTGTGAATGGTAGGGTTAGTGAAGGGTGATGGATAATCGGTAATAGGTAGAAAGAACAATTATCAATGACCATGCACCACATATATTCAACGGATGAGTGCTTTTTTACAACTTCGTTAAACTTCAGCAGTTCCTATTGCCAACCGTACACCCCAAAATAAAATTAAGATTGTGATGGCAAGCCAGTCATATCGAGTCAGCCTTAGGTTATGCCACTTTACTTGATGTTCGTTAGGGCTAGTAAAACCTCTTACCATCATCGCATTAGCCATTTGCTCTGCCCTTAACAGCAGATTGTCTAACAGCCTTTCTGCTACCATCAACCAAACTTTTATTGAGCCTTTCACTCCCAACTTTTTCCAATTAATTGCTCTTGTCAATACAGAACGAATTAAATTTTGGATTTCTTCTAAAACCAGAGGTATAAACCGCAAGGACAAAGTTAAAGTTAAACAAATTTCTGTAACGGGTAACTTCAACCGTCGCAGAGGTTGCATTAAACTTTCTATGCCAGCTGTGATTTCTTCTGGTGCAGTTGTAAGTAGATATAAGCTGGTACTGTAAATTAGAGTAAATAACATAGAACTTAAGCTAACTGCCAAACTTAAAGAGTGGCGAGTAACTTTGATTGGTCCTTTATCTAACACCAGATATTCGTATTCTTTAGAATGATGAGTTGTGGCAACACCTTGCGGTTGTTGGAAGTTATAATTTGAGAATTCTTTCCGTAACTCCGAATTTTCAAGATTTGGGAGGCGCGATTCATAATGGATTCCAAATCCATCAGGGCTGACAGCAGTAATCAATAAAACAAAAAAGCACAACATTGATAGCCATCCCATTTGCTGCTGCCAAACTCGTCGGGGAATTCTTGCTGTTAAAGTCGCAAATATCAATAGCACTACTAGCAGTGAGCGCCACAAGTTGTTAGCAAGAACGTAGGTTGTTAGAAAACTCATCAACCAAGCAATCTTGACTCGCGGATCGAGTTTATGCAGCCAAGTGTGTGGTTGTTCTAAGTATAAACCCAGTGGCAGCGATCGTAGTAAATCCATTTATAAGTGATAAGTAATGAGTGGTGAGTTATGAGTAGTTTTATATAAGCTTTTTTATACTCTCTTCCCGCCAGAAGAATACCGATATAAAAAACAGCCTTGGCTGACGCCACGTCTCTTGACGAACAAAGCCGCGTCTCGTACCCCTTTTGGTAAGTAAGCGTGATAAGCAGCGTCTCCGTTACTGAGAAGAGAAGACGTTAAGAACGCTCGTGTAAGAAGCTCAAGAAGATAGGTAATCTTACATCGGAAAGGGAGTTAACACTTTCTTCTCCTTAAAATTCAGGAAGGAGCGAATCAAAACCTTTATAGCACAATCCTATTTCTCTTAGAGGTCATTTATAAAGTAAATCGTTAGAAATGCATTTCAAGCCGTAATTCGGTAATTTTATACTTTAAGATATGCAAACTTTCCTTTGAAGCCATATCGGTTCAACACACTTCCTTAACCCTTGTAAAGATGTTGAATGCGCTCACGACAGTGCTGAATGGATACCCACCTATAGTGGACGGACTAGCTTCGCATCCGTAGGTGTCATGACGTGCGCGAAGATAGTACCAAGGTACTTAGTCTGGTCAACTATGAACTCCACAGAACTAGTCCGGAAGCTCATCGGCTTTAAGCCGTGGGTTGTTGACTACTCATCATCAAACTCGTGTTGCGCGATTGGCATTACCGCTTTCCATTTCACGGACTTTTTTACTCCGCCATAGCAAACGAATTGGAGTGCCAGTAAATCCTAATTGTTTTCGGAATTGCCGTTCAATGTAGCGACGGTAGTTATCGTTGAAGCGTTTGGCATCATTGACAAACAAGGCTATTGTTGGCGGTTGAGACTTAACTTGTGTACCATAATAAATCTTGCCTTGACGTCCACCGCGAGAGACTTGTGGTGAATGCCACTTTAGTGCTTCTTCTAAAACTTCATTAATCACTGATGTGCTGACGCGACGGTTGTGTGATTCAGCTGCCCGATTCACGACTTCTAATATCTTTTCTACCCTTTGCCCAGTCATCGCACTGACAAAAATTGTCTCTGCCCATTCGGTAAAATGCAGTCGTTCTTGCAGATTTTTTTCGTAATCGTAAATTGTGTAAGAGTCTTTTTCTACGGCATCCCATTTATTGACCACAATAATGCAAGCCCGACCTTCTTCGATAATTCGCCCAGCTAATTTTTGGTCTTGTTCGGTGACGCCATCAAGAGCATCTATGACTAATAAAACCACGTCAGTACGCTGAATTGCTTTAAATGCTCGGTTAATGCTAAAGAATTCGGGGCCGTATTCTACATTTTTCTTTTTTCTAATTCCGGCTGTGTCAATCAAGCGATAGGTTTGCTCACCGCGCTCGATAATAGTATCTATAGCATCGCGAGTGGTACCGGAAATTGGGCTGACTATTGCTCTTTCTTCTCCTACCAACGCATTTAATAGACTGGATTTGCCCACATTCGGACGACCGACAATTGCGACTTTGATTTCATTCGTTTCTGAGATCTCTTCTGGAAGTGGAAGGTGGACAATTAGCGCGTCGAGTAACTCTCCTGTACCGCTTCCATGAATGGCAGAGACAGCGAACGGTTCACCTAATCCCAACTCCCAAAAATCAGCAGCTAGCATTAAGCCTTGTTCTGGTGATTCACATTTATTCACAGTTAGTAAGACGGGAACTGGTTGTTGGCGCAGCCACTCGGCGATTTCTTGATCAGCTGGCATTGGTCCTGTTTGACCATCTACTACGAAAATAGCAGCACTTGCTTCTGCTAGCGCTGCCATTGCTTGTTGACGAATGAGGGGAAGAAATTCGGTGTCGTCATTAAAGACCAAACCACCAGTATCAACGACCTGAAACTCGCGATCAGTCCAGTAAGCTGGTAAGTACGTGCGATCGCGTGTCACTCCCGGTTCATCATGAACAATAGCAGATTGTTGGCCTGCAAGCCGATTGACCAGGGTAGATTTGCCCACATTCGGGCGACCAATAATAGCAACAATAGGAGAACCCATATAGCAGATATATAAAGAGTTAAACCTTAATTATAACGCTTTTGAGTATGATTTTACTTTAAGTTTAAAGTTGTTGAATCAACGGGTGGGCTAATATAGCAATCTATGCCAAGATTCCCGACTTCTTAAAAAAGTCCTTCACTAGACCAAATAATTGTTAATGAGTATGAGCCATGTCAAGGTATTGCAAATCACACTGATTGTAGGACTTGTTCTGAAGATACTATCATTTCAATAAGTCTAGTTTCAGCTTGTGTAATGGACTTTATGAACCCTAAGCTAGGTTTAGAAAAGTCAATTTTGCTTGAACCGAGAAGCTTAATTGTACTTCAAAAAGAAGCAAGATATGACTGGACGCACGGTATAGCTAAAAGAAAAACCGATAAGTGGGAAGGTCTAATTATTAAGCGCACAAGACGGGTTTCTTTGACGTTTAGAACTGTAATTCTTCCAGATTAGCAATAGCCGACTACAAGTATTTCCTCTGTTCACACACTTTCTGCGAAATGTCTTTCTCCCTGATAAATTGAGGGAGCTAAGAGAATTCATTTTTACCTCCACCTTTCTCCTCTCCTCACTTGCACCTGAAAGGTAGAGGAGCCAGTGTTTTTCAACAGAGAAGTCTGAGCGGTAGCATCCGCCAATCAGAACTTCGGAGGGTTTTCCCCGTCGTCGTTACAACTGGCGTGGTAGGTTAAGCGGTACATTTTTAGTAAAACAACTTAACTAGAACTAGCTGGCTTAACAGATTGCTCTGTTTCTGTTAGTGATTTCTGTCCTAATTTTGGTTCAGTACCTGCAAGCAAACGTTCAATATTACTACGATGGCGAAAAATAACAAATAAACCACCAAAAACACCTAACAAAATGTATGGTAACGGTTGATGCAGTAGTGCCATGAGAATAGAAACGCAGATGGCACCGCAAATTGAACTCAAAGAGACAATTCGCGATATTGCTATGACAACGGCAAACACCCCAAGCGTTGCCAAACCTACCTGCCAATTCATCGTTAGCAAAATACCCACACCAGTTGCAACTGATTTACCGCCAGTAAACCCTAAAAAAATTGATTTGCTGTGTCCCAATACGACGGCTAACCCAGCTAAAGTGACTATCCAGGATTGCCATAGTTGGGGATTTATCGTTGATGGAATTAAATTCTGACTGAGGGTAAAATTGAACAACCAGTAAACCAGGGCGATCGCTAGTACTCCCTTTAAGCAATCAACAATTAAAACAAATACCCCAGGACCTTTACCCAAAGTTCTTAATACATTGGTTGCTCCAGTAGAACCAGAACCAACTTCGCGAATATCAATGCCTTTTAACAGTTTAACTGCGATGTA
>JAQYWP010000577.1 GCA_029379285.1 Rhizonema sp. PD38 | reverse complement strand
TGCCTAGGTCGGGCTAACCGACGCCAGATGCCTACGGAGGGAAACCCTCCTACAGCACTGGCTCCTCCTCCGAACTGTCCTCAACTACGAACCTATTTTTTATTGATAACTCATTTACCGAACATGATATCAATCGTCAAGCAAACTCATAAGTGCTGCAAATTCAGGGTTTTGCAACTCTAACAATCGGCTCTGTAATTTTGATAACTGACTCTGCAATTCTTTAGTTACAAATGGCATGTCAGATTCTCGGGCGATTTCTAGCTGATTTTCCTTGATTGCGATTTGTCTGAGCAGATTATTTTCAAGTTGAAATGAATCTTGATATTGAGCAATCATGGTTGCATCTCCATAAACAATTTTGTTAAAAGTGCGTGGAGGTGTAAACTTTGGTTTTTACAAGCTTTCGGTAATTTTACCATAATGGGGTTTGACTTCAAAGATGTGTGAATCTGTCTGCGCTTCTCTATAAGATGCGAGTGCGAGCACAAATGATTCGGGCGATATCTGACGACAAGCCTCTCCGCGTCTACGCGCGCTGCTGTAGACAGCCTAAGTAGATTCCCTAAACTATTATGTACCAACAACTTGGTAGCTCGGTTATTTCACGCAATATATTTTACCAGTACTTATCCTTTATGTCTACTGGTTCGTTTAAGAATTAAACTAGAGAAAATGTGTGCTTTTTAGGTATTATGAATAACCGTCGTTTGCTTGAAATTGCAGAGTACATATCATTAATTGGCTCAGTAGCTGGATCATTAGCTGCTATGGTTTCCGGGCAAATAGCATGTGCGACTGCACCAATGTCATTGTCAATTTTACTGAATTTTGTGAATCGCCACCAATTTGAGCAGCAAAGCCAAAGTACCAATGCTGTTATCCATAATACGCATCAGCAAATTTTAGCAAATATCAAAGCAATAAGTTCTTCAGTTTTAGACCAGCCTGCTCAACCCTCTCTTAGCGATGTACAACAAGGACTCTTCAATTTAAAAGAAGAAGTTACCGCAGCACAGATAAAGCTGGATCGTTTCGCTTCACTCTCAGTATTTGATCCCCAGCTAATCAATGAAGAAATATCCCGAATGACTAAAAATTATACAGACTTATCGGAATCTATCAACGCTGTCAGACAGCAATTAAGTGCTTCACTGGTATCTGAAAGGCTAGAAGCACTACAAACCACACTCTTCGAGTTGAAAGCTGAAATTACATCACAAAGGACACAGTTTGACAGTCATTCGTCCACTTATAACGCTTTTAACATTGAACCAATTCAAGACGAGATTTTTATTTTAAGAGAGCAAAACACGGTTTTACAAGAGTTCCTTGATGCTTTAGTTTACCGAATGCTATCAGATGGTAGTCTTAGTAGCCGAGTGTGCTCAGATGACATTGAAAAGCGGTTGAGTAAAATTGTTGAGTACTATAGAGAACAAAGAGAGCAAAAACGTCAAAAGTATGTAGTCAGCTTGGAGCCATCAGATAATCAAAGCTACGAACAGACGCTCCAAGAGTAATTTTCAACATCTCTAACTTAAGGAAGAAGTCAATATGGAAAAACGTGAGATAGGACGTTCCGGATTAGAAGTCTCACCGATATGTTTCGGTGGCAACGTGTTTGGATGGACGCTTAATGAAGCGACTTCATTTGAGATTTTAGACGCATTTGTTGCAGATGGAGGCAACTTCATTGATACCGCTGATGTGTATTCCACTTGGGTTCCAGGCAATCAGGGTGGAGAATCCGAGACGATCCTGGGAAAATGGTTGAAGCAGCGTCGCAACCGCGATCAGGTCGTCATTGCCACCAAAGTTGGTAATGACATGGGTCCTAAGGGCAAAGGGCTTTCCCGTGTACATATTATACAAGGTGTCGAGGACTCGCTACAAAGATTGCAAACAGATTACATCGATCTTTATCAATCACATACCGACGACGAAAGTACTCCTCTTGAGGAAACTCTTGAAACTTATTCGGAATTAGTCACTCAGGGTAAAGTGCGTGCGATTGGTGCTTCAAATTACAGTGCAGAGCGTTTAGCACAGGCGTTGCAAATAAGCCAGCAACACGGGTATCCTCGCTACGAAAGCCTTCAGCCCCTCTACAATTTGTGCGATCGCTCCGATTATGAACAGAACCTCGAACCACTCTGTCAAGAACAGGAAATTGGCGTCATTAGCTATTTCTCCCTCGCCAGTGGCTTCCTCTCCGGGAAATATCGCTCAGAAAAAGATCTATCCAACAGTTCTCGCGGTGGTTTTGTGAAGAAATATTTAAACGAGCGTGGCTTCCGTATTTTGGAAGCGATCGATGAGGTGGCGAAGAATTACAATACGACTCCCACTCAAATCTCACTCGCATGGCTGATGGCACGTCACAGTGTCACCGCTCCCATTGTCAGTGCAACAAAGATCGAGCAACTCAATGAAATTATCAAAGCGATCAATTTAAAACTCGATCCAGCTTCCATCGAAAAGTTGGATCAAGCCAGCGCTTAACGGGATGTAAACATTTTTGAGTGAGAAACAAGCCTCAAACCCTGGCTGTCAGGCATGCACTGCAAGACGAAAGGAGCGCTTTGTGCTCTGACAACAAGTAGATTTCCTTATGATATCATGTCCGGTAAATTAACCATAATTTTCGTAAACACTGAACCCCTCCCCGCTGGCGGGGAGGGGTTCTTTTGTATTAAGGTTATGCTACCGGACATGACATCACAAATTGTTTTGAAAAAGTTCTAGAACATGTTTCCACGCATCAGGAGCAGCTTCTGGGTTATAACTTGGGTGTTGCTCTATTAATGGGTATTGCTCTTTGAAAAATCCGTGGAAGAATCCGTGTCCTGCATCGTATCGGAATACACGATGATTGATGTTCTGTTTTATTAATTCTGCCTCGATTTTCTCGTTTTCCTCTTGCGAAACTAATGAATCTCTCGTACCAAAAAACGCATAAATAGTGCCTTTAATTTCAGAGGTACGATTAACGGTTGGAGTATCTTCACCGTAACAATTTGTGGTAATTCCACCACCGTAGAAAGAAGCTGTTGCCTTGATATGAGGTAAAGTTGCAGCCATATAAGCAACATGACCACCAAAACAGAAACCAATGGTGCCGATGCAATCAGCTTTTACATTGGGTAAAGTCTTTAGATAAGCAATCGTAGCTTGAATATCACTCAATATTTCTTGATACTTCACTTGTTGATAGTATAGCAAGCCTTGCCGATAAGCTTCTTGGCTATACCCTGCATTCACAGGGTCATATCCTACATCAAAACCGGGAGCAATACGTTGATACATCGCGGGTGCCACTGCCACATACCCTTGTTGCGCGATTAGTTCGGTAATATCCCTAATGTTACTGTTGACTCCAAAAATTTCTTGAAAAACGATAACGGCACCAAAGCTTCCTGAAAATGCTGGTTGCGCTAAGTAAGCATCTATCTGTAAGTCATTGTTAGGTACTTTGACATGAGTAGTATTAATTTCGATGTAAGTCATTTCTGCCTGTTCAATTTTTGTCTGCTGCTGATAGTCTATTCAGGTTACAATCAAGGACTCTAGAAAAAAGTTGCGGAATATTGGTAAATTCTTGCCCTAGCTAGCAGCGATCGCTCCTATAATATAGATCAGCCTTGCAGAAATTGTTTCGGTGTAACGCCAACAATCCGTTTGAAATATCGACTCAGATGACTTTGATCGCAAAACCCTACTCTAACAGCAATAGCTGCGATGCTAAGTTTGCTATGTTGCAACAAATACCTGGCTTTGTTGATTCGACATTGCAAAATATATTGATGGGGCGTGACACCCATACTTTGTTTGAACAGACGCAAAAAGTGATACGGACTCATCTGGGCGATCGCCGCAATCTCTCCTAGCTTCAAATCTTGATGGAGATGTTCGTTAATATACTCGCTTACCTGTTGCAGCTTGAAAGCCGATAATCCATCAGTATAGTTTTTGAGCTTAGGTTGCGTAGTGCAATAGTTCCGTAGTAAGTGAATAGCTAATGTCGTTTTGAGACTATCGATTAGCAAATAACCACCGATTTTGTCAGACTCCAATTCGTCTCTCAACGCGGAGAAAATCCCTTGTATCAGTACATCTTGCCCGTTCATAAAATGAGGGATGAGTTCAATGCGATCAGGATCAACCCAATCTTCACCGATTTGTTTGAGGAGTACAGGCTCAATTGCCAAAAGCATAAACTCAACTGAGGTATTCCAATTACACCGATGGGAAATACCTACAGGGATGATGGCGATGTCTCCCTTACTCCGCGTTTCTGTTTTAAGCTTTCCATCCAACCACCGTTCGCCTAATGAGGAGCCGGAAAGACCATAAGCAATGACATGCATGGTATGTTGATGCACGATAGTGTCAAACTTGGGCTGTTGATGGAGTTCAAGATAGATACTTCCCCACCCTGAACTTGAAAGAGCCGCAGGTTTAGGCACAAACGCATCTGATGCCTTCTGTTGGCGGTAATCAATCAGCTTGACATAATTGCCTTGCGTTCTCATTTGGTGCTGAAACAAGTCAGAGATTCTTATATTCTGACTGTTTTTCGACCCAATTCTGTCAACTGCTTACGAGGTGACTATGAATAGCTACTGCTGTTTATAAATCAAACCCTCTAAATCTAGTCATATATGAATATGCTTTGCCCCTGTAATCTCAGCATAATGGTGCTTGATGACAGAGAAATCTGAATGTTTTAATGCGAAGAGTAGTTTTTGTAAGTTAATCGTTTTAGCTTCTTGTTCCAATATGCAAAATACATTATTTGATAAAATCTTCCGTGACAGCGAGGGCAACATTGTTATCGCTCAGCCTCCAAACCCACCGATTATTGTCTGGGTAGTAGCTAGTTTACTCCAACTAGTTTTTACAACAGGCGCAATCAATATAGGATTAAACGCAATTGCTTTTGGCTCTTTGTTTACTTGGGCGTGGCTGGAATTGTTTCAAGGCGTTAATTATTTTCGTAAAGGGTTAGGCATCATCGTGTTTATCGCTCTTATCGCGTCGAGAACTGTAGGTATTGATGCACTTGGCTCTTTCGCTTTTTGATGCGAGAAGCGATGTGCCTATAGCGTTGGCGATCACCTATCATGTCCGCAGGTGACTTAATGACTGGGAGTAAGTTCAAGCACTAAAAATATGCGATTGCTATAAGACAAAGCTTGTAGCGACTGGCAATTCAAAAAGGCGATGGGGGCGATACCGCCGTAGCCAAAGGTATCGCTCCATAGGAAACTTCGAGGAGTCATTGTCGAAGGGTTCGATTTTTGTTGCCATCAAGCACTTGATCGCAACTACCAACAGAATGTATTGCTTTTACCAATAAATATGTATTTTTATCTTTAATAGCCGACATACTTAGCTGTACGCGGAAAGCGACTTTTCTCTGAGTTATCGTAATTTTACTGATAAGTACTCTTTATAGTATCCCAGAATCAGTTCACATTTTGCGGCAAAGTGCTTATTCGTTTTTTTCACATGCTATGAAAAATTAGGCTGACTGGAGAACTTGTAGCGATCGCAGCTGAGTAGATCAACACAGAAAAACCAAACTACATGAATTTATATAATGGCTTGTAGTTACGTTTCAGCACCCTAGACATCAGCGCCTACGCTCCCTACAAACTTTTATTTATTGGTGCCAACCTACTTATTCTGCTATAAGTTACGCATCTACTTAAATAAAATTTAACACTAGCAGTCATCCTCGTTTAGATAATTTAACGTAAATAATTATACTTTTTTTCAAGATTGAATGAACTTTTCAAATATTTCCGGACTTGATAAAAATTACGGTTAGAGTATACCTAATAATCTTTTAGGTACTAAATATGCTAGGTGAGCGTAAGTT
>JAQYWP010000576.1 GCA_029379285.1 Rhizonema sp. PD38 | reverse complement strand
TCGTTTATCGGGTGCATAATCGTAAACGAGAATTTCTGGACCTTTTAGTTTGAAAGTATCAGGCGCTTCATAACAGCATTGTCCGTACCCCTGACATAGATTCAAGTCAACAACTACTTTCACTTTCTTATGTAATAAAATAAACGGTTGATTCAGATGCTATTTTCTGCAATTCTATGAATTTGTTTGTTATCCAAATGCGACAGAAAATTGACTTAAGTGCCCCATACATGTCTCTCCGCTTTACATATGTATATAAGTATACTATTTTGGATGAAACTAGTACTTATGACTTCAAAAATACATGAGCAGAGTTTCGATTAAATCAATCAGAGGAATTTTAGAGACAGCGGCTCAACTGAACCTAGATGGCGATGCAATATTGGTGGCTACTGGACTTGAGCCGTCTATCCTCAACGATATTGATGCTTACATCACTCAAGATCAATACCGAAACATGTGGCTTGAAATCACTCAACGTTCGGGTCAATCTGATATTGGACTGCAACTTGCAGACTTTGCTCACGTAGGCACGTTTGACGTGGTAGGCTACATTATACAGAGCAGTCCTAACTTGGGCGAAGCGATAACATGCTCGATTCGCTATAGCAGATTGATGAACGAAGGAATCGAACTAAAACTTGAAACTCAAGGGCAGGTTGCCCAAATTACCTATAATGTCCCAACCGAGCCTGTGCCAATACCTGCTTCCAGCGAATGGGCGCTTGCCAACCTGCTTCAAACAACCCGAGACACGACTGGGGTAAACTGGACACCCATAAGGGTCGGCTTTCGCCATTTTCTACCCAAAAACTTGACGGCGTATCAGCAGAAGTTTCGCTGCCCTTTGGAGTTTAACCAGCCAGTTGACTTTATTCAAATGGATCGAGAACTTCTCCATGTGCCAATGTTGCAAGCAGAACCAGGACTGTGTGCTGTCTTGAAACGCTATGGCGAAGATTTACTTAAAAGATTCCCAAGAGCCACCACCTTTCAAGACAAGGTTCGAGGAGTGATTATTGAAGAACTGGGCAAAGGAAATGTAGAAGCACAGAGGGTTTCAACCCGTTTAGGTATTGTCCCTCGTACCCTTCAGCGGCAACTACGAGAGGCAGGCACTTCATACCGAGAGGTGTTAGACGAGATCCGACGAGAATTGTCTGTTCACTATCTGCGAGACTCAGACATGGCAATCTGCGAAGTAACGTTTCTTCTTGGCTTTTCGGAGACTACCAGCTTTAATCGTGCTTTTAAGCGTTGGTATAATTTATCTCCAGGAGAGTTTCGACGCTTGCAATCAAGTAGGTAAGGAAATCGCTTGCTGATAGTCACCCAGGCTACTGTAAGTAATACCTAGAGATAACAGTGGCGAGATTTCTGCTACTTGGTTTTTTATTTCTTGGGCGATCGCTAAACTTTGTTTGGCAAAATCAATCGCTTTAGGATATTCACTAATATCTATGTAAGCCAGACTCAAAAAAGTCAAAGCTTGCGATTCCACAAAATGATTTTTACTTTTCCGTACAATAGCCAAGCCTTGTTCCATAAATTCAATGGCTTTTTGATAATTGGCAGAGCTTTAGACTCAAGTTCACGATTTTTAATTCCTCGTGCGATCGCTAAAGCCTGCTGTTGGTAATCCAGCGCTTTGGTATACTTCTTACTGACTTTATACGCCGCCCCCAGAATACTCAAAGACTTTCCTTCTAGTGTACGGTCTTTAATTTCTCATGAGATAGCCAAACTTTGTTGAGAGTATTCAATCGCCAAGCAGAAAGTAAAGATTTGTTTTAAGCTGGACTCGATCAAATTGCACGCTGACTTGTAAAGAGAGTCCCCAACTCATGCGCAAAATACTATTAGCAACTGTATTTCTATTGGTGGTATGCGTGACCCTTGTATACGCGCATTTATCCAGTCAAAAACTAGTCACATCTGCACCCAAGCTGCTGACTGAGCCATTTCTACAACTACCAACTGAAAGTTCAGTACGAGTTGTTTGGTTTACCGAATTTGCAGGTTCTAAACATATAGTGAATTACGGGGAAAACAACCAGCAAACTGCCGTCACCACGACCAAACTCAGTCGTACACGAGAAGATCAACAATCACATGTAGCAAATCAAACTAAAGAGGGAGAATTTTATCAAAAACCTGTTAAACGTGACATTTGGCGACACGAAGCGGAAGTGGTTGGGTTAACTCCTGGCAAACGAGTTCCTTATAGCGTTACTAGTGTGGGGGAAGATGGCTTGAGTGTCAGCAGCAATGTTTTTACCCTTGTAGCCAAGCCTACGCCAGGGACACCTTTGAAAATTTTACTGACATCTGATCATCAGTTAAAACCGATGATAGCGGCAAATTTGCAAAAGGTGGTGCAAACGGTTGGGCAAGTGGATGCAGTCTTCTTCGCTGGTGATTTGGTTGACATTGCTGATCGCGCCAGTGAGTGGTTTGATGATAATCGTGGCGGTGCTTTCTTCCCCTGTTTGCAAGGTCGTGCCAAACATGAAATAGAATTTAACGGGGTGAAGACAGCCTACACAGGTGGGAAAATTATTCAATATGCACCAATGTTTACCAGTATTGGCAATCATGAGGTCATGGGACGCTTTGGTAAGAGTGGAAGTATAGGCGGTGAATTTGGTGATACAATTCCCCGTGCAGTTGCCAAGAAGTTGTATGGTGACAAGTCTCTTGATGATAATTTATTTAATACTAAGACTTACGAAGAAATACTGAGTTTGCCAGAAAGCAAGGAGGGTGGAGAAACTTATTATGCAGTTAGCTTTGGCGATGTACGTCTAGTAGTTCTTTACGCGGCAAATATGTGGCGATCTCCTAACTTTGATGCAATTAAAGGTAAGTACCAGGAAACGAAGAAAGACTTAAAAAACCCTCTTGCTTGGGGTTACGGACAGCATATTTACGAACCAATAGAGAAAGGTAGCAAGCAGTACAACTGGTTGGTGCAAGAATTGAATAGCCCGGAATTTAAAACAGCAAAGTACAAAGTGGTGATGTTTCATTATCCACCCCATTCTTTAGGCGATAATATTGTTCCTCCATATACCAATCCGGTGCCACTCGTGGAACGTGATGCCAATCAAAACATCACCTCAGTGCGTTATCAGTACCCTAAAAATGCAGATTACATCATCCGCGATGTTCAACCCTTACTTGAGGCAGCTCGTGTACAGTTAGTATTTTACGGACATTCTCATTTGTGGAACCGCTTTCGCAATCAATCGGGGATGAACTTTCTGGAAACATCGAATGTTGGTAACACTTACGGTGCTTATTTAGGTAAAAACAAGCGAAAACTGTTACCAGTAGATAAGGACTATGTTGAAGTTGGCGATCCAAATGCGTTAGAACCAGTGACACCAACAATCACTCAACTGTTAGGTGATGATGGTAAACCCCTACCATATATTGCCAGTAATGAAATTACTGTTTTCAGTATCTTTGACACGGGTACTGGGAAAGTAAGTAGCTATCGTTTTGATACACGTCAGCCTGAATCAGAGGTGATCAAGTTTGATGAGTTTAAGTTATAGCCAGAGGTAGGCGATCGCAAATCCAGAAAAATCTCTTGCAACGGGAAAGTGGGATAGGAACAACAAACAGTGCGATCGCTCATCTTTCATCACAGTCATGTTCACCACAGCGCGATAAGCAAAGCTTAAGCCTTCGGCTATCGCCCTACTTTTCCATCAAGTGATCGCTCCTCATCTATAATAAAAACCATTTTCACCAAAGCGCGATCGCCTTACTTGCCCATGAAGCGATCGCTTTTGTGTGGGGAGAGGGGTGATCGCTTATCTTTCATGAAAGCCATTTTACCGAAGAGCGATCAGCAAAGCTTAAGCCTTCGGCTATCGCCCTACTTATCCATCAAGCGATCGCCTCTTTCATCCTTCTGCTTTTAGCCCACAGCATAGTCACTCATTTCCCGCATAAAGGAGGATGAAAACCTAGCACAATATCTTGTTTTAGTACGCTCAAATCGACTAAATCCGCCGCAATATTATGCTCTGTTGAATATACTGGATTCAAAAAAATCTAGGCAGCGACTATGTCATTATCCAACCACGACTTAAAATGTACTTTTGGTGACATATTCATCCTGACTATTATGGTGCTTCGCCCTGATTCTACCCCTAGCCTCGTTTCTCCCGACACTCGCTATCGCACAAAATGTGCAGATACACCCTTGAAATTGGGAATCTTAGCTTTGGGAAACGGCAGCAATATTGAGGTGATCGCCCAAGCAATCAAAGCTGGGCAAATATCCGCACAAATTCAAGTATTAATTTACAGTCATCCAGAGGCTAAAGCAGCAGTACGAGCTTCTCACAGACAAGGGAGATCGCTGACGCGCTTGCTGAGCAAAAACAATCCTGAAGCTAGGCGATCGCCATCCATTCAACACAGATAGATGTTTGGTTTGCGTCTCACCCACGTCATATGTGTGAATAACCACATGAAATTTATAGTTGCTGTCATAGCAAATAGTGATATACTTGCTTCTACTGGCTCAAACAATATAGGTTAAAAGGTTAAGTTCAGTACTTGAAACTTACTTTGAAGGAGATCAATATCTCTAAGTAAGAATCCTTGATATTGTTTGACTGTTTTTAATTTTTTATCTGCACCTAGCAGATAAGAATAGAGTTCTGACTAAAAAAGTTACAGTTTACATTATTAGTTTTTATGCCAGCAAAGTTTCATATTCAGACAGAGTGGACAACTGGTTTTCGTCACTAAGAGTAGGCAGAAGATGTCCTACACAGGTTGCGAGTCTGGAAGAGGATAAATGGCTGGTCAAAAATTCCTGGATATTTAGATATTAACAAAAAGCCATTAGCATCAAAGCAGAGTTAATCATGAGAGTTGTGACTTTACTCTCATGATAAATAGCAGCCTGGAATTGGGAACTATAAAAAGAAGAACGAAGGTGGATTTGTCCAAGCTTCATGATGACTCCTGTTGAATAACTCGTTCGACGGGTAATCTTTTAGCTGTTTTGTAGTTTTTCAAGATACACAAAATTTTTAGGAGCAAATATGCAAGCAGTGAACAGAATGGGAATTCCTAATGCTCACCCTGTTGGCAGCTGCACTAGCCGACCCCACTCAGGAGACGTAACCTAGCTGTCAATAGCGTTTGAGATGCGCTTACCCTGGGGAAGTAAAGACTGTGACCAATTGAATGAATATGTTGATCCTAAAGAATGATTATCCCGAAAAAGTTGGACTTCACCTAACTCAAACTTCAACAAAGGTTGGCTATCAAACCATAAACGCTCATACTTAACACGGCTGTTATCTTGATTGTGTTCAATGGCTAGTTCATATTTATAGTCACCATTATTCCCAAAAATTTCTAGCTCAAAAAGTTGAGTTGCTAATGTCTGCCAGCGCGTACAGTCATAAATTTTGAAAACTCCTTCAACTTTACTATCACCAAGTACAAAGGTTTGAATTTTCCGTAAGACTTCAAAAACGGTTGATTTTCCTGTCCCGTTATCACCTAATAATAGGTTAATTGAGTCCAGATTAAGTTCAAAATTTACTAAGCAGCGAAAGTTATCAATATAGAGACGCTTCAGCATCCAATCCTCCACGCGCTTACTTCACTTTTAATTTTTCAGTTCTGCTCTCTTGACTTTAACACTGAATTGTTGAGCGTAAGAGTGTAAAGCAAGTGGAATACGGTCTATGCGATCGTCAGGGAATCTTAGCCGTCGAATTTTTGCGAATTGGTATTACATATTTTTATTCAAAGTGGTGGGTTGGGTTTACCGACGGTCAACCCGAAAAATGCCTAATATTGTTGTGTTTTGTACCCCATTCTACCTACTGTTAACTGCCAACTGCAACGAATGATATC
>JAQYWP010000575.1 GCA_029379285.1 Rhizonema sp. PD38 | reverse complement strand
TCTGCGGGAGAGAGGACTCTCCCCCGCGAGCTTTGCTCATTCAGGGGCTTGAAGTCTGGACGTAGTATTCGCGGATCGCTACGCGTCTTGATCGGACATATTTCCAAAGTTCCATAAATAAATTCAGGGGCTTGAAAAGAAAGTGGCTGCGGGCTTTTAAAAAATTTCTTACCTTCAGCATAGCTGCCTTCTGCCCTCTGCCTTTCTTCGGTCAGAATCAATGAGAGTACAATTTCCTGTTTTCTGTCTGCTTCCCACAAAAAGCAAAAAGCGCCAGGGAGTGTGACCGTGTTTCCACCCCTCGCGCTTTTTGTTTTCATCTTACTCCTCACACACTCCTAAAGAGTATCACTACTTCTATCGGGAGAGAGAGATCTTAAGTGCCACTTTGAAAACTGTAATATTTCCCATAGACAAATTAGTGTAAAAAGTGACGTACATTCGTGAACACCATTACTAGACCCAGTTCATTAGCTGCTTTGATGGAATCTCCATCTCGCAAACTTCCTCCTGGTTGAACTAGAGCAGTAATTCCCTTCTCTGCTGCTGTTTTTACCGAATCATCAAAAGGGAAAAATCCATCAGATGCAAGAAACGATCCTTTGGCTTTTTCTCCAGCTTGTTCTAAAGCTATTTTTACAGAACCAATCCGGTTCATTTGACCTGCCCCCACACCTAAGGTGGTGCGATCGCCACTCACGACAATTGCATTCGATTTGACGTGTTTACAAACTTTCCACGCAAACAGCAATTCTTCCAACTCCAGATCGCTAGGTTGGCGATCACTGACAATTTGCCATTGACTCGTGTCAGCAACCATGTTATCTGCTGCTTGTACAAGAAAACCACCTGCAATCGCTTTTACAGTTTCCTGCTGTCCACTACTTAAGTCTGGTAAAATCAATACCCGTACTTTTGATTTAGCTGCCAATATTTTTTGTGCTTCCGTTTCGCAACCTGGTGCAACGACGCATTCTAAGAATGTCTTTGTTAACTCAGTAGCTGTCGCCGGATCGATCCGACGATTAAGTGCGACAATTCCACCAAATGCAGAAACAGGATCGGCGTTAAAAGCCTTTTCATAAGCTTCTTTAAGACTATTTCCCAAAGCCACGCCACAGGGATTGGTATGTTTGAGAATCGCTGCTACAGGTTCGCTGAATTCAGCTATCAGGCGTCGTGCGGCTTCTAAATCTACTAAGTTATTGTAACTGAGTTCTTTGCCTTGAAGTTTAGTAGCCGCTGTCCATCCAGTCGGAGTTGCACTTTGATACCAAGCTGCACTTTGGTGAGGATTTTCACCATAGCGAAGAGATTGCAGTTGAATTCCGGAAAGGATGTATTGTTGGGGTAAGCTTGATTCTGAAGCTGACTGCTGTATAAGATAAGATGCGATCGCTTGGTCATAGCTTGAAGTATGCAAAAATCCTTTAAGAGCGCACCTTTGACGAAACTCCAGCGATGCGTCATTATAGGTGCGTAGTTGCTGTAAATATTCCTCATACTGAGCAGGATCGCACAAAACTGTAAGATGTGCAAAGTTTTTCGCTGCTCCTCTGAGTAAAGTCGGACCACCAATATCAATTTGCTCAATTGCTTCAGATAAAGTGACGTCCTCATCAGCAATAGTTTCCTCAAAAGGATAGAGATTCACAACGACTAAATCAATGGGGCGGATGTGGTTATTAGTCAAATCCGTTACATCTTGAGGCACATCCCGTCGTGCTAAAATGCCACCATGAATTCGGGGATGGAGCGTTTTGACTCGACCGCCCAAAATTTCTGGAGAGCCAGTGTAATCAGAAACTTTCGTCACTGGGAGTCCGTTATCTTTGAGGGTTTGGGCTGTTCCTCCACTACTTATTAAATCAAACCCAAATTCTTCTACCAGGCTAAGGGCTAGGTCGATTAAGCCTGTCTTATTAGATACACTTAGAAGTGCGAGACGCACCATAATTCTCTTTCCTTTATTTGAGACAGCATAGGGGCAGAAGAATATTTTACAAATCCCTAAGACGTCAAGAAAAAAATAAAGTAAGTAAGTTGGTACAAATAAGTCACTTAGTAGTCTTTGTAAATCGCCATCGCCGTCTCTAGCAAGCTCCGTCATTCGCGCTGCTCACCGCAAAGCGTTTACGCTTAAAACTTTGTCAATAAGCAGGCATTAATGCAATTCTTTTGCGCTTTATTGATATTGTGAGGTTTTTGTTGACAAGATACGCTTGCCCTGGTATTCAATTAAAACCGATACCAATAAAACTTTAGGAGAGCTAAAATTTTATGACTACTAACAAACCGGGAGTAAAACCCGGTTTTGTCTATTTGATCCAAGCTGAAGGTTCCAGCCCTCCAAGGTATAAAATAGGCATAACTACCACTACTGTAGAGAATCGACTAAAACAATTAAACAGGCAGCAATCAGCTTATCCTCTTATTTTAGTACATTATATATCAGCCGATAATCCGAGGGTAGTAGAGAAGTATCTACACAACAAATTTAAAGCCCAGCAAGCTCATAATGAATGGTATACTTTCACCCCTTTCCAATTGTCAGTTGTGATGAGAGAAATGAAAAATGCTGATACGGCAAACGGAAGTTACGCGTTAGTAAAGCCAAGCCCACAAACAAGAAAGTCAGTTTACCAGCAACCTGCAATAAGATTACCGGAAATAAGTCCAAAAATCAGAAAACAAAGAATACGAGACGCTCAAGTACACAAAGAGCGACCAAAGTCAGTAAGCCTGGATCCGACGAAACGAAACCCAAAACCCGTAAAAAAACAAAAGGGTAATATCGGATGGGGTGTGGCAATTTTTATAGGTATAGTACTTATTTATTGTTTGTTAACTGCTTCTCCTCAGACATCTTATACACAAAACAACAACTCAGATTACCCAGTTATAGATCATCATAAAAAGTATAATTATCGATAAAATATAAAATTTTAGCGCCTAAAATAATGTGCATGAGAGAAGTTGAGCTATGAGAGATTTTATAAGTTGGATAAAAATCACGTATAAGACTAATCTTTATGTTTGCTTGTCCATGAAATCTCTTTTTCTTTAATTAACTGATGAGTTATATTCTGTGACGAGCGATAAATTTTCCATCTAGCAGCAGGAATTTCAACTAGGTAGTAAGTCATGACTGCAAGCGCAGTTGATAAAATCGTTGTAGCTGTTAATCTATTATAAAATGCTTCAATAGGGATATCTGAGGGAAAGACAGGAGTAATTTTGCTAATGATTGGCATATGCCAAATGTATATGCCGTAAGAGAGGTTTCCAAGGATTTCCAAAATTCGGAAGGGATTTCTCAAAATAGCAGAAAAAGATAACTTTTCGTTACTAGTAAAACCATAATAATCCTCTGATTCGAAGGCAAAGATAAAAAATGATGTAATGATTGCCGTTAATGGTTGGAGAATAAAAATTGTTGTTGATGTTCTCCAACCACTTGGACGACCGATTAATCCCCATAGTTCTTGATGATATAAATGATATGCAGTAAAAAAATAAAGTATAAGCAATAAAATAACGCTAATAATTTTTTCTGAGGATTTTAACCATCTAAAGTTATTGGAAATTTTTAATCTGTTTAAGTGTTGATATTTGAGCCATGGATTAATGAGAAAACCGCATAAGAATAACTCTAAGCTATTACTGAGAGGAGCATACCAATATTTAAATGCATATTCCATTTGCTCACTGATTTGATTGCGGAAACTTATCCACGCTATCAATTTGAAGACGAAAGTTACACCAATCACACATACAGCCGCTAGGAGAATATGTTTTTGGTTCATTAAACGATGTCGAAAAAAGTTATATATAAAAGGAATAAGGATATAAAATTGTATTTCCGTTGATAAAGACCATAAAGCATAATCAAAAGCTATTTGTTGGGAAACCATTTGAGAATGATATGTAAAAGTGCAGACTCGAATAAGATATCCCCAATATTCAATTTTGAAAACTTCCGTATAAACAAACAAACATAAAATGAAGACAGCAAAATAGTAAAGCGGTAGAATTCTAATAGCCCGATTCCGCCAAAAGTTGAGAACTCCTTGCACATCAGCCGTATACCGTTCGGTATAAAATACCTTACCCATTAGGTAGCCGGACAAAACAAAAAAAATCCAGACTGCTACTGGCCCATGACTGAATGTTAACCAACTGAGATTGTAACTTTGATAAAAAAGTGCATTTCTTGGAGGATTACAATGAATATTAACAACCATTAAGCAAGCTAAACCCCGCAGAGTAAGTAACGCATCTAAATGGTTTTTTGTAGGAAACTTTTCTAGCATTTGATATTATATTTTTACAACTTGATTAATATATACAGCTTATGTCAATCAAATTTGAGTTCTCAAATGAGATTAACCCAACTTGCAATTGAACACATATGTGGGCGTTTATATTTGGTAGTTGTTCTTTCCTCCCATTAATCAATACCAGCACAAATCTATATAATTAATGAACAGATGTTGTTAAAAGCTGATCATTAGTACTTGCACAATAAAGAATGAAAATATATAATAATTTATTTTTAACTATCTGTACTGCTAAATTGGCATTTTAAATTTAACAAAAAGGAATCAGAATGAATTTAGACGAAAATATAGGGTAGCGAAAAGGAAAATTTTTTTATTCATTTTTTATTGCCCGCACTATACTCTTTCTGGGGTGTTAATGTGGGTAGTTGACATTTAAATTAGACGGATTTTTTGTCTTGAGAGTTGCCTTGGTAATGAATAATTGAAAGGACTGTGTTACGATAATCTATTCGTGTGTACGTACAGAATTCTCCTGACTTATGACGGATGTATTCTTCGGTAAAAGTAAATTAAAAATCATATAGAACGTATCCTCCACGTTTACTGAAATTATAATCATATTCAAAAAAGAGAATGATGCAAGCAGAATATCGGCAACGTCGCGAAGAATTAATGGCAAAAATTGGTAATGCCGTTGCAATTTTTCGCAGTGCGCCAACGGCGGTGATGCACAATGATGTTGAATACGCTTTTCGTCAAGAAAGTGATTTCTTTTATCTGACTGGATTCAACGAACCACAAGCAGTAGCAGTTTTAGCCCCACATCATCCAGAACATCAGTTTATCCTGTTTGTGCAACCGAAGGATCGCGAACAGGAAGTTTGGAGTGGTTACTTATGTGGAGTAGATGCGGCAAAGGAAGTTTATGGTGCATCGGTTGCTTATCCAATCGCGGAACTTGATGAAAAATTGCCGCAATATTTGGAGAAAGCTGAGCGGATTTACTACCATTTGGGACGCGATCGCAATTTTAACGACACAATCCTCAATCATTGGCAACGTTTGATGCGGACTTATCCCAAACGCGGTACAGGACCAATTGCCATTGAAGATCCGGGACCAATTTTACACAGCATGAGATTGTTAAAAAGTCAAGCTGAATTAAAGTTGATGTACCAAGCTGCGGAAATCGCGGTAGAAGCACACAATCACGCTTGGGAATTTACGCAACCAGGACGTTACGAGTACGAAGTTCAAGCAGAAATTGAACACATCTTTCGCAAACGTGGTGCGTTAGGACCAGCTTATCCGACAATTGTGGCTTCCGGCAAGAATTCATGTGTATTACATTACATTGAAAATGAGCGAAAAATGCAGGACCGCGACTTGCTACTGATTGATGCGGGTTGTTCCTATGGGTACTATAACTCCGATATTACGAGAACTTGGCCAGTCGGGGGTAAGTTTACGCCAGAACAAAAAATCCTCTATGAAATTGTTTTAGAAGCGCAAAAACAGGCGATCACCCAAGTACAACCCGGAAATCCCTACAAACAAATTCACGATACAGCTGTGCGTATTCTCACAGAAGGCTTGGTGTCCGTGGGAATTCTC
>JAQYWP010000574.1 GCA_029379285.1 Rhizonema sp. PD38 | reverse complement strand
ACCACTGTATGTCATCGGCTTAGATGCAGTGAATAACCGAGTTATTGTTGGCGATCGCACTCTGGCAACACAGCCAGAATGTTCTGTCGCACAAGTCAACTGGGTGTCAATTGCCGAACCATCAACACCCATCCGTGCCGAAGCGCAAATCCGCTATCGTTCAAATCCCGCACCAGTTATGGTAATCCCCTTAGAAAACGCTCGCGTCCGCATTGTGTTTGACGAACCTCAGTTCAGCATCACTCCCGGACAAGCGGCAGTGTGGTACGATGGGGACAGAGTTTTGGGTGGCGGCATTATTGAGTCATAGTCATTTGTGCAAACTTAATAATCAATGACCAGAGTTTTGCTTTTGCTTATCAACTACAGTCGCTACTGATAGAATTTCATTGTTACGCAACCGCCTTTAAAATGCATACTTTAAAGGCGGTTGACTATAATTTATCCAAAAAACTTCGTAATCTCACAATTTGCAAAAGTTTTTTCAATAGAATTGCTATAAAATCATTAGTCTTTTCTAGCACATAACTGCATAAACCTTAGTTGTTACCAGAATCGCTTCACGGGAAAATAAAGGAAATGTCCTTGTTGTGGGCAGCGGATGAAGCGGATCTACAGTGCCGAAGCTATAAGGATAACCTTCACCTGTGAAACTTGCCGACGGGGATTCAGCTTTAGTTACCGTCATCAGCCTGAAGTTACTGGGGATTAACCCAGATTTTTTGCAGACAGTAAAAACCCTGAATCATGGAGCCTCCCCGCCATTCAGTATTTTCTCATCAATAACGACCAACCCCACGCCACACTTCGTAGCCGCTTCAGCTAACCTAGTATCAAGTGTTGCCAATGGCAATCCCAATCGCAGCGCTAACTCTAAGTAAGCTGCGTCATAAGCAGCTAAACCTTCCTGTCGTCCTAGCGTTAGAGTAGCACCTAATGCGTTGGCATCTGTAGCAGACTCAACCTGAATTAACAGTGACTGTAACAAGGCAATGGCTTGCTCAGATTGCTTCTGAGTCATGCGGTTACGTCTTTCAGCCACGAGTAGGACATTAGCTATCTCCAGCGACCAAATTCCCGGTACAAATGCTTCAGAATCAGGCATCATTGCCAGTATGGCATTAGCCATGAGATTATTTTCATCCACCAAGCACCAGCTAATTGCTACAGAACAATCTAAAACAAACTGCATTAAAATCTTCGCCCTTCTTCTATCATGGAGCGGATTGACGTTTTATCCAACGCAACTTCTCGCTGCAATTGTCGCATAAGAGCGATTGCTTCGGTCATCGATTTTTTAGTCGTGGGCTTTCCCCAAGCGTTATATTGCGCTTGGGGTTCTGAGGATGCTGCAACTTCTGCATCAGGTAACGGTTGCACTACCACCACCACCTCAACAAGAGTATCTTTTAAATCAGTGGGCGTCAGGATTTGCAATATACCATCTGCCCCAATATGCGCTCGCAACTTCATCGTTTCCATGTCCGCCTCCAGTACAATATACTTAACACAATAAATCCAAACATTATTGCTGGTTGTTATTAAGATTGCTGCCTTTTATCAACACGATCAGCATCACTCCCGGACAAGCCGCAGTCTGGTACTCTGGGGACAGAGTTTTGGGTGGCGGTATTATTGAGTCATTGTCAAGATGGGAAGTGGTTAGTGGTTAGTAGTAATTTTTGACAACTAACAACCAACACCCGACATCCAACAACTAACTCATGACTCCTGAACAAATTGACCAATTGTTAGCCGATTGGAAAAAGAGAATCGATCTTGCGGGTCAGAACCTGATAGACTTGCATGGACTTCCAACTTACCAACGGCTTACTGGTGTATCTAGATTTCCCAAGGCACAAATTGTGGGAGTTACTCAAGCGCGATTGCGTCCAGCATTAGAGGTAATGAACGATTTGTTCGGGTATTTCGACTTACTTGTGCAGACAGTCGATAAGGCAACTCAACTGCGCTCAACAATACCACGATTTTTGGTATCGCCACAGAAACTTCAGGAAATTGAACGAATTCTCACAAAACGATCCATTCAGTTCACTGCCACGCAAATTTCCTTAGCGGAAAGAGGACTTTTGAGTGCGCCTGAGATCACAGATGCGATCGCTCCTCAAGAGTTACTCGTGCTAATGACTAAAGCCTTTAATATCGCCAAGGAAGCAGTTTTGGCTGTTGATGAAGCTTGGTCGCTCTTGGAACCCATGCTGGATAACGCACAAACCGAGATCCAGACGTTGCAAAAATGGGCTGATTCACTTGGTGTCGATTCCTTAACAGAACTTGCCGACGCCAGTCAAAAAATGACTTCCTGGCGTGAGAGGATTGAAAGCGATCCATTGGGAGTAAGTGTAGATTTCACTCGTGAGATTCAACCCCTCATAGGGCGGGTGAAAATATCTTTAGAGCAGGTTGCTAAACAGCAGCAACTATGGCAAAAAAATTTGCAAAGCGCACACCAACTACAGTCAAAGTTGGTAGAACTGCATCGCCAAGCAATAGCTGCCTTTGAGGAGAGTAGTTTAAAGGTAGTTGACCATTCAATGTTGCAAACTCCTTTGGCAAGTGAGCATATCGTTGCACTTTCGTCTTGGCTGAGTAGACTGGAAACCAAGTTTGCTGAAGGCATGATAAATCCTGTGCAAGTTGGTCTGGAAAACTGGACACTCAAAGTGAAAGAATATATTACGGCAACTGAAAAGGCATATGCAGCAAACAAAGCACCATTGGAAACTAGAGCCGAGTTGCGCGGACGACTCGACGCTCTCAAAGCTAAGGCTCTGGCACGGGGAATGGTAGAAGATGCGACTTTAGCTGATTTAGCTTATCAAGCTCAACAGCTTTTGTACACCCGACCAACTCCTTTAGACAAAGCTGCTGATCTGGTGTCTCAATACGAAAAACGCTTGAACAGTACGGGCGGGTTTAATTCAGATAACTTGTGAGTAAATGCGCTCCTTGACGTTAAACCCACCCGTACAGAAGAATAATGAATTATGAATGCTAAAACAGTATTATTTACAACTCTTGTACGGGCGCGTTTGATAATCTGCTCGCCTCTGTTCAAATCTTATGTACATAAGAAATGTACATAAGAAATGTACATTAAACCCACGACACACCTCCTGACTCCTAAATCTTATGGAAGGCGATCGCTGTAAGCATAATAAGTGTACTGGCATCATTGAAGATGGCTACTGTAATGTGTGCGGACTTGCTGACATCAAAACGTCATTGGTTGATTCCATGCAAATAGAAACGAAGCAAAGCACAAACATTACTACAGGTACGGGTTCATCTCCACTAACCAACCGTTCTAAAGGTTCGCGTCGTACAAACAACACCTCGAAGAGAAGCACCCGCAAGCAACTTGGTGCCGGACTTGTCTCTGTGCCCGAACTTCCTTCCACCGAACCAGAAAAGGCAATCATGGCGGAGGCGAAGGTTCCCGACAACAAACGCTTCTGTGCAAATTGCAACAATCCTCTCGGAAGGGAGAAAGGCTTTTGTCCCAAGTGTGGGCAAAAGTATTCCTTTATACCTTCTTTACTCTCGGGAGATTTAGTGACCGGACAATATGAAGTTAAAGGTGCGATCGCCTTTGGTGGACTGGGCTGGATTTACTTGGGCTTTGATAAAACGCTGTCTCGTTACGTCGTACTCAAAGGTCTACTAAATACCGAAGATGCGGCAAGTGCAGCAGTGGCAGTGGCAGAACGTCAATTTTTAGCTGCGGTGAAACACGCCAACATTGTCGGCATTTACAACTTTGTCAACCACGGTACTGAAGGCTTCATCATCATGGAGTATGTTGGTGGCAAAACGTTGAAGGACATTCGCAAACAGCGAGGTCCATTGCCAGTCACAGAGGCGATCGCTTACATTCACCGGATTTTAAGTGCTTTTGCTTACTTGCATTCTTTAGGTTTGGTATATTGTGACTTCAAGCCGGATAACGTGATGCTTGAAGACAACGATGTAAAATTAATCGACTTGGGCGGCGTGCGACGCATAGACGATCTGCACGGGGACATTTACGGTACTGTCGGCTACAGTGCTCCTGAAGCGAGTGAGGGACCGACGGTAGTATCAGATTTATTCACCATTGGTAGGACTCTTGCTGTTTTACTCACTAACATCAGCAGCTTTACTAAAGAACATTTACACAAGCTGCCCAGTCCTCAAGAAGAACCACTGTTTGCCGAGCAAGAGTCTTTGTATCGTTTTTTACTTAAATCTACAGCAGAAAATCCTGACGAGCGTTTCCAGTCTGCTGATGAAATGGCAGATCAGTTACTTGGAGTGCTGCGGGAAATTGTTGCCAAGGAAACCAAGACCCCACGTCCAGCTACTAGTAACCTTTTTGGTGGAGATATGCTGGCACTAATCAATAGTGGTGATTTGAGTGCCATCAAAGCCGATTATCACCAGTTGCCGATGCCGATGTTGGATACCACAGAACCAGGTTTTAACGCGGTACTCAATGCGGGTGCCATTGCCGATTCTGTAAAGCGAGTGACCAGTTTGAGACAAGTTGTCCAGCAGTTTCCCGATTCTAAGGAAGCATTGCTACGTTTAGCAAACAGCTTGATTGAGGTTGGTGTTTATGATGAGGCGGAACAGCTTTTGGCACAAGTGGAGCAAAAAGACCCTTGGGATTGGCGAGTGCTGTGGTACAGGGGACGAAGTTTGATGGCACACGGTAAAGCTAAAGAGGCTCAAGCAGCTTTTGACCAAGTTTACTTTGATTTACCTGGAGAACTAACACCTAAATTAGCACTTGGTTTGGCAGCAGAAGCAGGAGGTCATTTGCCACTAGCAATTCAGATGTACGACTTAGTGTCCCGTACAGATCCCAGTTATACCTCAGCTACCTTCGGTTTAGCTCGTTGCTTGTGCGCCACGGGAGATAAAAACAATGCAGTGGCAGCATTGGAACGCGTACCACAAACTTCCAATTTGTATAAGCGATCGCGTGTGGAAATTGCTCGTACACTTATTGACGCTTCCAGTTCCGCACCCGGTGCAAAAGAACTCAAGGAAGCTTCAATAGCAATTGAAGCACTGACTCTCAACGGTATGGATCGCTATCAATTAACGAAGCAGGTTCTAGAGACAGCTTTACATCTGGTCACTTCTCAAGCACTCGCCTCTACTTCCTCGATTTCAATTCTAGGACAACCTTTGGAGGAATTGTATCTTAGAAAAGGGTTGGAAAAAGCCCTGCGGGATATGGCACACCTCTCAACTGGAGATGAGAAGATCCATCTGGTTGATGAAGCTAACCGCGTGCGTCCGAGAACTTGGTTGTGAACTACCTACTATAATATAAATAATTACATTGCAGCGTAAGTAATCTATTGTAATACTCAAAATATACCTAATGCCCTACCGATTGGGTTAAATCGGATTAGTTACGACTAGCCGCCCCTAAGATACACCACCCGGTCCCGCCAGGACGTTTCGGCTTCCCTGTCCCACACTTGGCAAAGCGCCCGGACAAGCCCGCCAAAATCGTCAGGTACTATCGTCTGCCAGTCGATGAAAATGACTCCTCCGTGGGCCTTTCCCTTTTCGCCCCACGACTTAAGAAGGGAGGGTAACGTACGGAGGTCGTACGTTACAAGGGTAAGTCCCTCATCATAAGCGTTTGTTAGAATAACCTCATCACTTTCACCCAAGTATCCCCACTCTTTGAGACTCAAAACCTCAATCCCCGCCCGTTTTGCTTGTAACTGTACAGCAACAGTGGTTGACACTCACCCGCTCTAAAGAGACGGGGATTCTTTAGGAGTTTCAGCCGTATCTCCTAGATATCCGACTGTCAAAATTTCCCACACATGGTGGTAACTTCCGTAGGCTTGGTTCCTGGACTCCACCCATTAAGGATCGATATCTTCCGAGGCAT
>JAQYWP010000573.1 GCA_029379285.1 Rhizonema sp. PD38 | reverse complement strand
GACGCGAAATCTGCCGGAGAGAGTACTCTCAAGGCGCGAGTTTCGCGGAAGCTTCTGCCCGGAGAGCTTCGCGCACTATGTGTCCCCTTAAAAAATCTTTTTTGGTTTTCCATAAATAAATTTAGGGGCTTGAAACAGACTTTTCTTTTTCTTTCTTTTACCTTTTAACTTTTAACTTTTAACTTTTGCCTTGTTCTGTGGTGGAATTTGTGGAAACATCTCCTGTTCACTCAAATTGCATGGGCGATCGCCCAGATACAATTATGAAACCAACAGAATCAAGCCGAATCTGTGGCTTTTGAATTCCCTCTAAAATCGCTGCATTTAAAGCTCTTTCTATTTTCAATTCTTCAGCTAGTTCCCGATCCCAAGTTTGTCGGTTCAGGCGTAAGCGTAATTGTTCCACTCTATTGCCTAATTTCTTCTGAGCAACCTTAGCGGAGCGTTCACACAAGTCTATAAAATCGGGACGGGTAGAGAGTAATTCACGAGAGGTGTTACGAGCCTGATAGCAAAAATCTTGCCAATTACTAGCATCAACAAATTCGTCAATAATACTTAAGCGTTCCTTTGCCAGATTGAAATCTCGTCCTTGATTATTGTTTTTATCTTTATACGGTCGAGTGAGGATATTTAATAGTTTTCCATCTTCAACAATGCATATTGGCTTCTGACGACAATCAATAAAGATAGGTTCGATAATTGGAGGAAGTAAAGCATCCACACGTCGCTGCAAGATTTTGGATTTAGAACTATCTAGCTTGTACTTGATTAAAACTTGTTTGGCAATTTCTAAATTTGCCTCGACTACATAATTGCATCGGAACCCGAACCATTCCATCCCAAGAGCAGCATTCCAAGATGCATCTGTGCGCCACATAGCAAAGGCTTGACCTCGGTCATCCCAGTCTATATAGCTCAAGAGCGCATCTAGTAATCCTTCCCCAATTCGGAAGAGTTTAATGCCAGAATTTTGGTTTGCTACCCTGCGGTTGTAAGTCCCAAATTCGTCTAGATAACTATCAGCGAAGCGAGTTGTCAAATCATCTATAGGAACCAATGTGCGAGATGTTGGTTGATAACGCCGTACTTCCAATGAGTTTGCGTTATTGATTGGCTTAAATCCCAGTGCGTCAGTAACCCAGCCTTCAATTGCTTGTTTTATTTCTAGATGTCTGGCATCATAATTATCTAATTCTTGAAAATACTGGGTTGCTACTTCATCGCTGGCATCAATTTCATCTAAAGCATTCTGTTCGCTAATTTTTACTATTTCGGCTTTGATTTGTGACTGAATCGGCTCAATCATCTTCAACAATCCAGCCGCACTCGATTCAAACAAAGCTGTTGCCAATTCTGCAAGTTTCTCATCCACATAAAACTGTAAACTGGCAATTGATTGCTGGAAGATACCAAATCCATCTTTCAAGATAAGATACCAAGCATTGTGGGGGCTATCTTCTAAATAGGGACCAAGTAATGCACAGGATTGAATTCCAATTTTGCTGCCAATGCGGTCAACTCTGCCGATTCTTTGCTCTAATTGATTAGGGGACCAAGGAAGGTCAAAGTGAATCAACCAGTCAGCAAACTGGAGGTTACGTCCTTCTTCCCCAGAGCGATCGCATACCAGAATAAAGCAGTTTGGGTTATTCTTGAACCGATTTATGTTTTCCTCAACCTTTTGTCTCGATTCCCCAAATTGATGGCTAGCTACTGTCTCTGCTCCAAAGGTATCAGACAAAGACTGCACAATTTCTGCACAAGTTTGCACAAAATTTGTAAATATTACAAATTTAGGCAGAATATCGCCGGGAATTGGTCTACGAATTCTCTGCTGTATCCTTGTTAGTAATTCATTTTGATTTCTCCGAACTGCAGGAGGAATTTTAAAGTACACAGCTAGCTGATTCAACAGCACTGTTCTCAAATTTTCCACGCGATCTCCATCCTCTACAGGTTGACGAATAATTTTCAGTAAAGATTGCAGAATCGCTTCTTCCCCTGAGAATTTAGGAGTTGCAGTCAAGAGCTGAACATTACTCTGCCCAAACTCCTGGATCAGTCCAGAATGGGGCTTACTGCTTAAACGTGCGGTAATCACTTGTTCCAAAATACCTAACCAAGTACCGGATGCCTGGAATAACAGCAGAAAAATTTGTTTATACTGCTCCTCTTTAGGGGCGACAGTACGCCATTCATTGATGAGTTCATGGATGTCAGGCGATCGCTCATCTAAGTCATACTCTACTTTAGGCGTAATATTGCGGTCAAAAATGACATCTTCTACGGAGGCGCGACGATTGCGAAGCATTCGGCGGTGAAGCCGATAGGTGTCGCTGATGTGGGTACGAATTGCCCTAACAATTTTATCTCTGTCGGCAGTATTTGCTTCTAAACTGTTTTGTAACTCTTCTACCAAGTTAAGCAAATACTTGTCTTCAGCAAACAGCTTACGGAGTTGTTTGAGGTTAGTTTTGAGGACGGTATCTTTCGCGCCTTCTTTAAACGAAAGCAGCACTTTACCAATGTCTTGGCGTTTGATCACCCTGTCATGAAAACCTGCTAAATCCCCAAGCTGATAGGTTGTCGGATCGAGCAGGTGAAGCATTGCCAGAAAATCTTGCTCATGGTTGAGAACTGGGGTAGCGGAGAGTAGAAGTAAGCGATCGCTCTTTATTGCCAGGTTTTTGCAAGTCTCAAAACACGCTCGCTGCAATGGTTCAGACGAGGTTGCCATTGCCGCAATGTTGTGTGCCTCATCTATAATTAGGAAGCCCAAATCAGCCTTCTGGCTCACCTTACTCACATCTTCAACAGCAACTAGCTTCACCCTATCTGGAAAATGGGAAATGTAAAATTTTTCTAACTCAGTGCGCCATTGTTCCTGTAAATACTGCGGAACAATCACTACGGCAAGGCTAGAAGGTTCATCTAATAAGTATTGACGAAGAATAGCACCAGCTTCTATAGTTTTTCCCAATCCTACTTCATCTGCTAGCAGATAACGTTGAATCGGATCTTCGAGTACGCGCCGAACCACTTCTACTTGGTGAGGATAAAGGTTAATGTTCGCGCTCAACAGTCCTGTCATCCCACGACTAACAGCGCGTTGCTTAATCAAGCATTCGTAGAGCGCTAATCTTCTATCGTGGAAGTAAGGCGTTTCTTGACCCTTCATGGCCAAGGTATCGATGGGATCTGCGCTCAGGACATTGCAACGTACGTAAATTTCCTGCTCAGTTGCAAACGTAGTTTTCCGATCAGGTAGGTCAATTTGATACTCTTCACTCTCCGAGTCCCAAGCAGAAACCCTGCCAATTATCCATGTATCTTGGATATCTGAATTGATATAGCATCGAGTCTGAGGCTGGAGTTTGACTTGAGAAAGCGAATCTAAAGGTAAAGTTTTTTGGATACCTTGCCCTACTGAGCAGAAATACTCAACGTTCACATTGCCATGGGATAATATTTCCGTAATTTTTCCTATTCCCAAATAATTGTTATGGGACTGCACGAGTGAGTAAAGTTTAATCATAGTTACAGCTTATTCAATACACTAAGAGAAAGTCTCGCCTGTTAATTAGACATCACAACGGCAACAGCAATTGCCGAACAGACTAGCTTACTAACCTGTGTTTGACAATTTGGTAAATTTCGCAGTTCAATATATAGACAACAAAATACTGGGATCACAATCAAAGTAGTAAAAATGCCCCTAGAAGCCATAAGTATATTTCTTGACATTATATATAATTCTTATGACGATTTTGCTCTAGTCAATGAAAAAACTAATAGATGAATTGAGATTCCAAGAGGCTCCTGGTAGACCCTTTGTAGCAGATCCGGTTTTTATGCTACAACAGTTGCAAGCAACTTGAGGAGCTTTACGAATGCTTACTTGGGTACTTGTCCAGACACTTTTTGGATCTGCTGAGTAAAGTAAGTTTCGTCTGACTTTAACTGTTGGGCTAACTCGAGTCCCTTCTGAAAAGCGATTTTTGCTTGTGGATAGTCTTTACGTTGCACATGGATTTGCCCAATTTGATCATAAGCTTTCATCAAACCATAAAAGTCTACAGATTGCTCTTCTGTCTGCACTAAAATTTTGCTCGCTTGCAACGCCTCTTGTGTTTGTCCTTGAGAGCGGTAAAGGGCGATAAGTTTCTGCAACGCCTCACTCGCACGAACGTACTGCTGCAATTGCCAAGCAATCGTATAAGCTTGTTGGTAGTTTTTGAAAGCTTCCTGTAGTAGGACGGGATTGTTATGTGCCAAGGATTGATAATCTGAGGCGATCGCCTGCTTTAATACGACTAACTGGTTCAGATTGTTTTTCTGCTGGTAAATATCAGCTAACTGATTGCGTATTTTTACTGATTTTTGTAGTTCATTTTCTTGTTCGTAAATGTAAGCAAGCTGTTGTAAGTATGTCACCTGATTATCGCGATCGCCTTGAGAGTCAGCTAATTTTAGCAATTGTTCGTAAGTTGCAGCAGCGTTGGGATAATCAAGCCAACTCAGATACACTTCCCCAATCGTCTTCAAAGTTTCAATTTCTGCTAATGTATCTCGTTGCTGTCGTGCCATTGCCAACATTTGCTTATAAACCTCAATGGTCAGTTTGGCGTCTCGCACTTCTCGGTAAGCTTGAGCAACCGCTTGCAAAAGTTGTAAGTTATTTGCTATAGGGAATAGTGAGAGTTTTTGAATTGTTTGCAATCGCTGAGTAATATATTGTACTTCTAAGCGCTGGTTTCGCCTCCAAGCGATCTCACCCACTCGTGACAGTGCTTGCACTTCTGCTAATGGACCTAAGGCTTGACGCAAGCGCAGTTCTCGGTTCCAAATATCAAACGCTGCTTCCCTATCGTCTGCTTGCAGTTTAGCCGCAGCTTGTTGATTCAATTCATCCAGCTCCACCTCCAATTTTTGACGTTGTTCAGGAGTTAATGGCTGATTCGGCAGCAATTTTGGTAGCAGTGGATCGGGTACAGTAATTTCCAACGGATTTGGCGGAAATTTATCTATCTGTCTGGGCTTTTTACTTGCAGCCAACGTTAATGAACTGTAAAGGAGCCAGAACGTAGCAGTGGCAGTAACAGTAACACTTAAGCGCCGTAGCATGGGGATTTGACCTTTCAGTTGCATACTCGAATAGAGAATCGCTAATAGCTATTAGCCATTGACGAGATTTTACAAAAAATTATCCACAAGACACAGGCTACTACAAGTTTTAAAATACTGATAGTTTATTTTCAAGCAACTGGTGTATCATTAGTAAAATAATGACTAATTCTACAGATATTGCCACATTAGCTCGGTTGATGGCAGCTGATTTCAGCAATCAAGAGCAAGCTTTTGAAAACCCACCTTTTTTTGCCCACATACGCGTGTGTATGCGTCCCCTACCTTTAGAACTATTGTCAGGGGTTAGTTTGTATGTGGAACAGGCTTATGACTACATGTTAAATGACCCTTATCGGGTACGAGTGTTGAAGTTGGTGAAGGCAGGCGATCGCATTGAAATCGAAAACTACAGCGTTAAGGATGAGCAACAGTTCTATGGTGCCGCCCGTGACCTAAAACGTCTTAAAACACTCAGTATTGATAAGTTAGAAAAACTACAAAACTGCAACATGCTTGTAGAATGGACAGGTCATAGCTTTAAAGGTAAGGTGCAACCAGGGAAAGGCTGCATCGTGTTCCGTAAAGACCACAGAACCTATCTTGATAGTGAATTTGAAATTGACGAAGATAAATTTATCAGTCTTGACCGAGGACGGGATCCCGAAACTGATGAACATATCTGGGGATCTGTCGCCGGACCATTTCACTTTGTCCGCAGGGGAAGTTTTGCTGATGAAGTGACACTGAGTGCTGAGTGCTGAGTGCTGAGTGCTGAGTGCTGAGTGCTGAGTGCTGAGTGCTGAGT
>JAQYWP010000055.1 GCA_029379285.1 Rhizonema sp. PD38 | reverse complement strand
CGATGTAAAAACTACTATGTCTTCTCTGAACGCGCCCATATTCCTTAATCCTACCGACATATTTCTACACGTTATGAAACTATGTCCGCAATCTCTGCACAAGAAGATCTGACTGAAAAAGAATGTCCCTTTTCTACCCGTTCGTCATAGCTAAAAGTTATACCATCACTGTTGAATCGCGATCGCTTAAGCAAACCAAGTTTTGACCTGCCTATGAAGTGTAGGATGGTTAGCTTTAAGCGCTAAAATATAATCAGCCTTGGCATTGTATATTTGAGTGGCAATTGCGTGTTGCGTACCCATTGCATCAATTGTTACAATGCGTCCAGCTAGATCTAGCAATTCTAATAGAGCGAGAATTGCCGTAATTTCGTTGGATTTATCTGTCAACATTGAAACTGGCTCTTCTTAGTAACTTACGAACTAAAATACTGAACCAAATCTCAATTTGATTGAGCCCTTCGGGTGACTCAGATCTTGCACCTTCTCAAGAAGGGGTAGATGGGAGGTGTCAAACAAACGACAAAATAAGCTTTTTGCGCTTTAATTTTCGCAATAAAACGTTGGTGCAAGATCTAAGGTGACGCTCCTTCGTCGCTAACGCCAGTTGCTTCAAGTCGGGGAACCCGCCCAACGCACTGGCGAACCAAGAAGAATATTTAGGGGTATAATGGAAAACAATTTGTTGTGTTGGGTTACTCAAAAAAGCAGCATGAGATTTCATTGATTTGAGAATACCACTTTTACCTTTGATAGCGAGGTCGATGTTTAAAGCTTATTAGTCGTCCGTAATCTTCAGGTAGTGAACATGCAAGCCCAAACAAGTCGATTACTTGCTCCATACTAAATTTTACGGGTGCCCCAACACGTTCAAAATCTCGTAATATGAGCAAAAATCAATAATTCTTTTCCTTCAGTCTCTAACCATCGGTTGCGCCATAAGCTAGCTGCCTGCCTATTGATACCTAAATTTGTGGCAATTTCACTTCGGGTTTTGACCATCAGATGCCATGAGAATTATTTTTGCTCTTAGTGCTATCTGTTGCGGTGTGTTGTGTCAGTTTACCAACTGTTGCAGTTCTGAGCGATGCCGCCAAGGGCAGCTTGCCCCCTCGGGCTAACCATCGTTCAGATTTAATACTTTTGGAGCTAATCGTGCCACACCAGGTTCCCTTATTTCAGCCTAAACTGCTTTGACTCTACTTTCTTAGTTTCTCATAATAATGGTCTGTTTATTTACGCCGTGCTGTACTAGGATGATTATAAAGGCTGCCAATAACGGACTGCGCGAGTCTCAGCTGTCAGCCATAATCATGGCATCCCAACAGGTACTTAACATTCAACAAACGCATTGCAAGTTTTTCTAGCCCCATTGAAAAAGAGTAACACGCGCTAGTCTCTATCCTCCCCAGATTTACCCATAAATTGCTGGATATTTTATGCTTTTACTAGAAAATGACACAATCGCTACATCTCTATTAGACATTCTCAGCTATAGAGCGCAATCTCAGTCTAACAAGCAAGCCTATATCTTTCTCCAAAATGGAGAAACTGAGTCAGCGAGTCTGACCTATGGAGAATTAGACAGACAAGCAAGAGCGATTGCAGCCCATCTCCAATCAATCCCAGGAGAGCGGACGTTACTGTTATATCCTTCTGGTTTAGAGTTTATTACAGCTTTCTTTGGTTGTTTGTATGCAGGGGTTATAGCGGTTCCAGTTTATCCTCCCAGACAAAATCAGAAGTTGTTGCGCCTACTTTCTATCGTTAATGATGCTCAAGCAAAAGTAGCACTGACAACTACGTCAATATTGGCTGATCTTGAGAAAAGGTGGGAAGAAGAAGCAGAGTTAGCGCCAGTAAAGTTGATAGCAACAGATACTATTGAAACTTCAGAGCCAGAAATTGTGCCTCAATCAGTGACACCAAAAACCTTGGCGTTTTTGCAATATACTTCTGGTTCTACGGGAACACCCAAAGGGGTAATGGTGACTCATGGAAATATTATCCACAACCAGCAGTTGATTCATCAAGCTTTTAGTCATAGTGAGAAGAGTATCGGTGTTGGTTGGTTGCCTTTATTCCATGATATGGGATTGATTGGTCATGTTTTGCAGCCTATTTATCTGGGATTTCCCAGTGTTCTGATGTCGCCATTAGCGTTTCTGCAGAAGCCCATTCGTTGGTTAAAAGCGATTTCTAAATATAGAGCGACTACCAGTGGTGGACCGAATTTTGCTTACGATTTATGTGTAAAAAAAGTTCAACCAGAACAATTAGCTCATCTTGACTTAAGCAGTTGGAATTTGGCTTTCAATGGGGCGGAACCAATACGGGCAGAAACTCTGAAGCAGTTTGCGGAAAAATTTGCTCCTTGTGGCTTTAAATACAGAGCCTTTTATCCTTGCTATGGAATGGCGGAAACAACCCTGTTTACTACGGGTGGGGATAAGAATCAAAAGCCAGTGATTCAGGGAGTTAAAGCTCAAGATATAGAACAAAATGCTGTAGTAGAGAGTGAGATTTCATCGCCTCTCAGTCGAGTGTTTGTGGGATGTGGTCGTCCTGACACGAACACAACTGTAATTATCGTTAATCCAGAGTCGTTAACTCGTTGTAAAAAAGGACAAGTAGGAGAGATTTGGGTGTCAGGTGAGAGTATAGCTTCTGGGTATTGGAATCGCCCCTCAGCAACACAAGAAACCTTTCAAGCTGCTCTTAAAGATACTGGAGAGGGACCATTTCTTCGTACAGGGGACTTGGGATTTTTCAGTAATGGAGAGTTGTTTGTTACAGGAAGGTTAAAGGATGTAATGATCATTAGAGGTTGCAATCATTATCCCCAAGACATTGAATTGACAGTCCTGAAGAGTCATCCAGCACTACGAGCTGATTGTGGAGCAGCTTTTTTAGTGGAAATCAAGGATAAAGAACGACTAGTGATTGTTCAAGAAGTAGAGCGGAGTTACTTACGGAACCTCGATGTGCAGGAGGTAGTAGGGAATATCTTTGAGGCTGTGAATGCACAGCATGGCTTACAGGTTTATGCTACTGTCCTACTTAAGACTGGCAGTATTCCTAAGACTTCCAGTGGAAAGATTCAGCGTTATACCTGTCGGACTGCATTTCTCAATGGCAGTTTGAATGTGGTGGAAGACTGGAGTGAAGAACCTTCGCAAAAGGCAAAGTTTCGGTATTTACAGACTGATATCCAATCTTTGTTGGAGAAAGTACAAACTGGCAAATAACCATGAAACCAAAACTCAAAATATCTAATTGACCTGTCCGAAATATTATCCAGGAATTATTTATGTTAAAAATTGACACACTATTTTTGCCAGTTTTATAAAGATTGTAAATATGAGGTATGTTATGAATTAGTTATCAATATTTTTACATATAGTTACTGATAGTAACTATATCAAATCCTGATTCTTACGTTGGCTCTGACTCATATTTACGCCGTGCAAAGCCGGACAGGAAGAGCTTTGCAAATTTTCGGACAAGTCTAATGGAGTGAAAGTTGATGCAGGTGAATAACACAATACAAGAAAAGTCTCTTAAAGATTCATCAAGTAAAAAGCGGAAAATAACGATAGCGAACGATTACCTACAACAACTACAACAGCGTTTTGCCTTTGCCACTATTTTAATTCCTTTTATAAGTTCAGTTTTTGCAATTGGATTCTTTAGGCTATCAGACGTTGGAGGAGTAGAGATAGGGCTATTGGTCAGTATGTACGCCTTAACTATGGTAGGAATTACTGTGGGTTTTCACAGACAATTCGCACACAGTGCTTTCAAAACTAATATTGTTATCCGAATTATCCTTGCTATTCTTGGTTCTATGGCGGCTCAAGGTCCTGTTATCCACTGGGTTAGCAACCATAGACGCCATCATCAGTATAGTGACCAACCTGGGGATACTCATTCTCCCTACGTTTATGAAGGGCAGAAATTTGCTCAGCTTCGCGGATTATGGTACGCCCATATCGGCTGGATGCTAAACAGTGAAGTTACGAATTCTGCCCTTTTTGCAAGAGAGTTGCTGCAAGAGCGTGCCATTGCCAAGGTCAATCAACTATACCTAACTTGGGTAATTCTAGGTCTTGCCATTCCTGCTTGTTTGGGAGGAGTTATGACAGCAACCTGGATAGGAGCCTTGCAAGGATTCCTATGGGGGGGGCTTGTCCGAATTTTTTTGGCACATCATGCGACTTGGAGCATCAACTCCATTACCCACCTGTATGGTAGCCGTGCTTTTGATACCCGCGAGCACAGTACAAACAATATTTGGTTAGCTATCCCCACAGCTGGGGAAGCATGGCATAACAACCATCATGCTTTTCCAAATTCAGCCAAATTTGGGTTACAATGGTGGCAAGTTGATTTAGGTTACTGGATCATCAGTGTTTTGGAAGTATTTGGCTTAGCTTGGGATGTTAAGGCTCCAACAGCAGGAATGATAGAGGCTAAAAAACCTGAAGTGGTAAAGGAGCAGTATTAGTTTACTAATCAAGAATAAGAGAGTTTTAAGGAATGGAAAAGCAAAATATTCAGTCCAATCAGATGCCTACAGTTTCAGCAAGTAACGAAGGTAATCGCAAGTTCATGACAGCAAGAGATATTCAACTTTGGTTAGTTTCATACATAGCCGAGTTGCTAGAAATTACACAGGATGAGGTTGACCTTACAATTCCCTTCGACAAATACGGTCTAGATTCCTCAGCGGCAGTAGGTATGATTGGTGACTTAGGAGATTGGCTAGGAGTTGAGGTTGATCCAACGCTGCCGTATGATTATCCCACCATTAAGGCTTTGTCCCAAAAGTTAGCAGAAGAAGTTCAAGCCAAGACATGAGAAAACAGGGAAATTTCATAGATAAATTTTAGGGGTTTCAAACACAGAACCTAAAGCAGATGGTAAGAATCCTGATTTTCCCAATATCTAATATCTGAGGCTTTATGAGTAACTTCACAACTCAAAATCCTGGCACATCAGTTGAGGCACTTCGACACCATTACTGCAACGTTGGTAATGAGTTTTACCGTTTGTGGCTCGATCCTACTTTGACCTACTCGTGTGCGCTTTGGGAAGAGAATGAAGGACATAACAACCTTCAAGCGGCACAATTACGAAAAATTGACTTTCATATTGCTCAGGCAAGGGTAAAAGGAGCTAAACGAGTTTTAGACGTAGGCTGTGGTTGGGGTTCAGTATTGAGACGTCTTTTAGACGTTCACAGTGTCGAGCATGCCATTGGAATAACTATGAGCGAGATTCATTATGAATGGATCTCAGCGTTGAACAACTCTAAGCTAGAAGTTCATCTAGAGAGCTGGATGGATCACTTTCCAAAGGAACCTTATGACGGGATTATTTCGCTAGAAGCATTTGAACACTTTACCAAGTTAGATCTGTCTCAGCAAGAGAGAATGAGAGTCTATCGTGAGTTTTTTTCGCGTTGCCACAAATGGCTAAAACCAGGTGGATGGATGTCACTCCAGGTCAATGCACACGGGAACTCGCGCAGAGAAGACTCTAGTAAGTTCATTTTCACTGAGATATTCCCCGAATCAGATTTCCCGACTCTTGCCGAAATCGCCCAAGCGAGCGAGCATCTTTTCGAGATTGTCATGCTTCGCAATGACCGCCAAGACTATGAAGTCACCTGCAAGGCTTGGCTATCCAGGCTAAAAGCAAACCGTGCCGCAGCAGTCGAGTTAGTTGGGGAACAAATAGTTAGCAACTATGAAAAATATCTCAGCTTTTCGCTTATTTGTTTTCACCAAAGAATCAGTAATCTTTTGCGGTTTACTCTACGCCGAATTGACAATCCCTGTAAGCAACGAGTAACCCCATCAGGTCAGTAGTGCTTGCTCAATTTACTTTAGCTGTAGAGAAGGAATAAGACAACCAATGAGTAAAGTAAAAAATCCAAATATTGATACCTTGACTGAGGAAATCCAGAATAGTAATTATAAAGGTGCATCTGCGGCTGAAGTTCAGTCTCATTACGACATTAACGATGTCAGTGATGATTTTTATAGGCTCTGGTTAGGTAAAACCTTTGCCTATAGCTGCGCCTTGTGGGAAGAAAATGAAGGATATGATGAGCTTGATCAAGCACAAATGCGAAAGCTAGACCTCCATGCTGTTCAGGCGAGAGTCAAGGGTGCTCAACGAGTTTTAGACATCGGTTGTGGCTGGGGCGAGCAATTGAGACATCTTGTAGAAGTACATGGTGTTGAAAAGACAGTAGGTCTAACCTTAAGTAATTCTCAAGCTAAGCGGATCAAATCATTGGAAAATCCTCGAATTGAAGTTCGTTTAGAAGGCTGGTCTGAGCATTCTCCGGAACAACTTTATAATGGGATTATTTCGGTGGGAGCGTTTGAACATTTTTCTAAATTGGAGATTTCCCAAGAAGAAAAATTAGAGGGCTATCGTAATTTTTTCAAGCGCTGCCACGAATGGCTGGAGCCAAGTGGATGGATGTCTCTCCAAACAGTGACCTATCAAAATATGTTTCGAGAAGACTTTAATTCATTTATTATTCAGGTCTTACCTGGTGTAGATTTACCAACCATTGCCGATATAGCTAAAGCGAGTGAGAGGCTTTTCGAGATAGTTACTCTTCAGAATGACCGCGAACACTACGAGCGCACCTGCAAGGCTTGGCTTTCTAGACTGAGGGCAAATCGTGCTACAGCTATCAATTTGGTTGGGCAGGAAGTTGTTAGCCGTTATGAGAAATATCTTACTTTGGTATGCCTATCTTTTCATAGTGGAGCTAATGGTCTTGTGCGAATTACTATGCAACGGATAGATAATCCTCGATATTGATAGGCTGTAACGTATGAAAACTCAAAACCTTGATACTTCAACTGAAATCATCCAGCATGAATACAAAGGTACATCGGCTGAGTCCGTCCAGCATCACTATGATGAGGGTAACGAATTTTACAGACTTTGGCTAGACGATACCATGACTTATACCTGTGCCTTATGGGAAGAAGGAGAAATGTATGATGCCCTAAAAACAGCACAAATTAGAAAACTTGACTTCCACATCAAACAAGCAAAGGCAAAGGGGGCTAGACGAGTTTTAGATATCGGCTGTGGCTGGGGCGCACTCTTAAGACGCTTGGTTGAAGTACACGATGTTGAGAAAGCAGTCGGTTTAACCTTGAGTAAAGCTCAAGCCGAGTGGGTTAAATCTTTAAAGAACCCGCAGATAGAGGTTTATTTAGAAAATTGGAGCGATCATTGTCCGGAGAATCCCTATGACGCTATTTTGGGGGTAGGAATTCTTGAGCATGTCGCCAGACTAGAATTATCTGAAACGGAGAAAGTAAAGACCTATCGTCATTTCTTCCTTCGCTGTCACGAATTGCTCCAGCCAGGAGGGTGGATGTCCTTACAAACTGGAGTATATGGGAATATGCGCCGAGAAGACTTTAGTCAGTTTATTGCTACTGAAATATTCCCAGAATCAGACTACCCTCGTCTAGCGGATCTTGCTAAGGCTAGCGAACAACTTTTTGAAATTGTAGCAATCCGGAATGATCCAGAACACTACGAGCGAACCTGCAAAGCTTGGCTTTCCAAACTAAAGACGAACCGTGCTGCTGCGGTAAACCTAATTGGTGAAGAAGCAGTCGTTCGTTATGAAAAATATCTCAACTTTTGCATCATAGGTTTTCACATTAGAACTATTAACTTGGTGCGAATTGCCATGCGCCGCATTGACAACCCTCGTAAAGCTGTCTCAACAAGCCAGGAGGAATGATATCAATTCAAACCATCGTATACGAGAATTCTACTAAAGAAGACTTTAGCCAATTCTTCGCAGAGCAAGTATTTCCAGAATTCACTACCTAAAGTATAGAGAAATACCTAAATCCTAAAATATAGTTAAGTCAATGAGATTTAGAATCGAGCCCATAGCAATTATTGGCATTGGCTGTCGTTTTCCTGATGCCAAGACTCCAGAAGCCTTCTGGCCTATGTTGCGTAATGGCGTAGATGCTATTACTGAGATCCCATCAGAACGATGGGATATTGACACCTTTTATCATCCACAAGCAGCTACACCAGGAAAAATGAATACTCGCTGGGGTGGGTTTCTGGAACAAGTGGATCAGTTTGATCCCGGTTTCTTCGGGATTTCTCCCCGTGAGGCACAGCAAATAGACCCCCAGCAAAGACTGTTATTAGAAGTAACCTGGGAAGCTTTAGAAAATGCTGGAATCGTCCCAGAATCCTTGGCTGGTAGTCAAACTGGTGTATTTATCGGTATAAGCAACGCCGATTATCACAGGCTTCTCTATAAAGATTTATTACGTATAGAGGCGTACAGTGGTACTGGTACTACCTCTTCAATTGCTTCCAATCGCCTATCCTATGTGCTAAACTTATCGGGAGCAAGTGTGGCGATAGATACAGCTTGCTCGTCATCTCTGGTGGCAGTACACTTAGGGTGGCAAAGTTTGCAGACTGGAGAGTCTAATCTGTGTTTAGTTGGGGGAGTAAACTTGATTCTGTCTCCAGAAGCAACTATCACTTTCTCTCAAGCTCAAATGATGTCTCCTGAGGGTCGCTGCAAGACATTTGATGCCAGTGCCGATGGTTATGTTCGCGGAGAGGGATGTGGTGTAATTGTTCTGAAGCGCCTTTGTGATGCTTTGAGGGATGGAGATAACATTCAGGCAATTATCAGAGGTTCAGCAGTTAACCAAGATGGTCTAACTAACGGACTGACAGCACCTAATGGTCCTTCTCAGCAGGCGGTTATCCGTCAAGCTCTAGAAAAAGCGCAAGTAAGACCAGCGCAGATTAGTTATGTTGAAACACACGGTACTGGCACATCTTTGGGAGATCCCATCGAAGTGAACTCCCTTAAAACTGTGCTGATGGAAGGTAGAGACGTAAATCAAACCTGTTGGATTGGCACAGCCAAAACCAATGTCGGTCATTTGGAAGCCGCCGCAGGAATTGCTGGTTTAATTAAGGTGGTGCTATCGCTACAACATGGGGAGATACCACCTCACTTGCATTTTAAGCAGTTAAATCCCTACATCAAAATTAAGAACACTCCCATAAAGATTCCTACTGAACTCCAAAAATGGTCTGCTGGTGAGAAATCAAGATTAGCTGGTGTCAGTTCCTTTGGTTTTGGTGGCACCAATGCCCATGTAATTCTGGAGGAAGCACCTTTACAAGTCAAAAGTCAAAAGTCAAAAGAGCGATCGCACCATATATTAACTTTTTCTGCTAAATGTGAAAAAGCGCTGCAACAGCTAGCACAACGTTATCAGGAATTTTTAGGGAATAATTCCACAGCAGCGATCGCAGATGTTTGTTTCAGTGCCAACACGGGGCGATCGCACTTTAATCATCGTCTAGCTATTATCACTTCTGACAAACAAGAATTAGTTGATAAATTAGCAAAAATTAGTGCAGGAGAACAACCTTCAGATGTATTTTTTGGAAAACTTTCTAGTAACAGTAAATCCCCTAAAATTGCCTTCCTGTTTACCGGACAAGGTTCTCAGTATGTGGGGATGGGACGGCAACTTTACGAAACGCAACCCGTCTTCCGTGGAGCCTTAGATCAGTGCGAACAAATTCTACAATCTTATTTAGAAAAATCTTTTTTAGACGTTATTTATCCGGAGAATACTCAAGAATTAAATAGTTGTGTCATTGACCAAACGGCTTATACCCAACCTGCCCTATTTGCCATTGAATATGCCCTAGCCCAGTTATGGCAATCCTGGGGAATTAAACCAGATGTAGTCATGGGTCATAGTGTTGGGGAATATGTAGCAGCAACAGTAGCAGGAGTATTTAGTTTAGAAGATGGATTAAAACTGATTGCCCATCGAGGACGCTTAATGCAAAAGTTGCCTTCTGGGGGTGAGATGGTAGCTGTAATGGCATCTGAGGAGAAAGTGCGAGAGGTGATTGAACCACTCAGTGAAAAAGTATCAATTGCAGCCATTAACGGACCAGTTAGCATAGTAATTTCCGGGGCTGCTGATGCCATCCGCACTATCTGTGACAGATTGACGAGTGATGAAATAAAGACGAAACCATTGCAAGTATCCCACGCTTTCCACTCTCCCTTAATGGAACCGATGCTGGGATCGTTTGAAGCGATCGCATCAGAAATAACCTACAATAAACCTCGTATTCCCATCATTTCTAATCTCACGGGAGAACAAGCAAACGTTGATATTGCCACTCCCCAACACTGGATAAATCATGTGCTAAAGCCAGTCAAATTTGCTAATAGTATCCAGACCTTGCATTTGTATGGATGTGAAGTATTATTAGAAATTGGCCCTAAACCAATTCTGCTGGGAATGGCACAGCAGTGTCTCCCACAAAATACAGCATTATTCTTGCCTAGTCTCCAAACAGGACAAGAAAATTGGCTACAGTTACTACACAGTCTAGGGCAAATGTACCTTCAAGGTGTAGCGGTCAATTGGACTGAGTTTGATCGGCATTATCCAAGAAGCAAATTAGCACTACCTACCTATCCCTTTCAAAGACAACGATATTGGATAGAAAGCAATCATACAATCGCCAATCAAAAACAAAGTTGGCAACTACAAAATCAAATTAAACAACATCCATTTTTAGGTTATAGATTAAAAGACTTAGCGTCTTTACCAAATACTTATATCTGGGAAACAGAGATTGATGAACAATATCTTTTTAATTTCAAAGATTATCAGGTTTGGGACAATGTGGTTATGCCTCACACGGCTTATATAGAAATTGCTTTAGCTGCTACAAAAGAAGCCTTGGCAGTTAAGTGCAACCATTTAACTAATTTGCAACTCCATCAGCCTCTATTCTTATCCGCAAAAAAAGACCAAAAAATCCAATTCGTTTTAGCCTATGATGCTAATAATAAAATTTATTTTCATGTTTATAGCTGTCATATCAATCAACAGTTTTCATCCCCAAAATGGACTTTGTATGCTACTGTAAAAGTTCACATTTAGACATAAATTTTTCATCTGTTTTAATAAAAAAATAAACTAGAAATTAAATATATAAAAGTCTCTATTTTAGAGTTAAACTAATATCAAGTGTTGAGTAATTCAAGAAAAATAATATATTATAAATTATGAAATTTGGTTTAATGTTTTTTGCCACAAGTGAAGATGCTTTAGTTGGAGATAAATATAACCTAGTTATTGAAAGTGCTCGGTTTGCCGATACCCATGGCTTTTCTAGTATTTGGACTCCAGAAAGACACTTTACAAAATATGGCAGTCTTTATCCGAATCCTGCCATATTAAATGCAGCATTAGCAAGAGAAACTCAGCACATCAGATTACAAGCTGGAAGTGTTGTTTTGCCAATTAATAATCCTATCCGGATTGCTGAAGACTGGGCTATTGTCGATAATTTATCCGCAGGTCGAGTTGGAATATCTCTTGCTTCCGGTTGGAATCCTAATGACTTTGTCTTTTTTCCTGAGAAGTTTAAAGACCGTCATCAGGAACTGTTTCTTGACATAGACGTTCTCCAAAAACTCTGGCGGGGTGAATTGATCCACAAGACCAATGGAAATGGAAATAAGGTTGAAATTAGAATTTATCCGACACCAATTCAACCAGAACTTCCAATTTGGATTACTGCTGCTAGTAACCCTCAAACCTTTATTAAAGCAGGAGAAATTGGTGCTAATCTTTTAACTCACCTGCTCGACCAAGGTATAGAAGAATTAGCCGACAAAATTTCCCTTTATCGTCAAGCACGAGCCAAGCATGGACACAATCGTGAACTTGGGATAGTGTCGATTATGGTACATACTTTTGTAGGTCATGATTTTAATGAAGTTCGCGACCAAGTGCGTGTCCCTTATTGCGAATATCTCAAGTCTAATATTGGTCTACTTAATAGTTTAGCTCAAAGTAGGGGTTCTAGTATAGATATATCTAGGTTATCCGAAAAAGATCTTGATGATTTTGTTAACTTCTTGTTTGAAAGATTTGCCTCTTCTAGAGGACTAATTGGAACACCGGAAACATGTCTTGATTTGCTCGAACAACTGGACAATATTGGAGTAGATGAAGTTTCTTGCCTACTTGACTTTGGCCCAAGTAAAAATCTTATTTTGTCACATCTACCTCATCTCAATCAACTTCGAGAACGCTATAACACTCAGGTAACTGATAAAAAACACTTAGGTGAAAAAACAAATATATTATTAAGTTCTACACAAAAAGTTTTGCTAAAGGAGCAACTTCTTCCCTCAATGGGAGAAACACAAACACTCGAAGAAATCCGTAGGCGATGTACAGATAGCAGAAGTGCTAAAGAATATTATAGAATATTAGAGCGGCATGGACTTCGACTAGGAGGAACTTTTCGGAGTATAGAACATTTGTGGCTTGGTAAAAGAGAAGCGCTAGCACAAATAAAGCTTGATATTACAGAAACTAACTCCAATCATTTAATTAAAATTCATCCAGTTCTCCTTGAGGCTTGTCATCAAGTTCTGATCGCAACTTTACTAGATGAAATGCTTTCGACTAATGAGCAATCACTCTATTTAGCCGTAGGTATCAGGAATTTTCAAGTCTACGAGCCGATGAGCAATCAAGTTTGGAGCCATGCACTTTTGTCAAATTCAGTAGACACAGTTAACAAATCAATTGAGGGAGATGTCCGCATATTTGATCAAAACGGAAAATTATTAGCAGAAGTTTCCGGTTTACAAATGCAGTGTGCTGAACACTTGAGCCATCAGACCAAGCTTCAAGATCGGTATGCAGATTTGTTTTATGAATTGCAATGGCAACCCAAGACGCTGGTAAAATTAGAGTCTTCTTTGGTTCGAGAACCAGGTAATTGGATTGTCTTTGCTGATCGACTAGGCATTGGTCAGAGTCTTGCAGAACTTTTAGAGGCGCAGGGAGAAACGTGCTTTGTAGTGCACTGTAGCAATGAAGATCGAATTTCTCAAGAAGGTGAAATACTCCTCGATCCAGCTGATCCTAAAGCAATGCAGGAACTAATCGAACAGATGGGAACACAACACCCCTGTCGAGGTGTAGTGCATCTTTGGAGTTTGAATACTACACCAAGTGAGGAAACAACAATCTCTTCATTAGAGAAGGATTGGACGCTGACATTGACGAGTACGCTACACCTAGTTCAAGCGCTGATTCGGACAAACGCATCTCAGTTGCCTCAGCTTTGGTTGGTAACCCAAGGAACACAAAAGACTGGTTCAGAGGCTGTTCCGTCGGCAATAGCCCAAGCTCCTACATGGGGGCTGGGACGTTCGCTTTCTATAGAAACGCCTCATATTTGGGGAGGACTTGTAGATATTGCTCGCGAATTTTCCACACCTGATGCAGCAAAGGCATTGTTCGATCAAATCTGGCATTTTGATGGAGAGAGCCAAATTGCGCTCCGGTGCGAACAGAGGTATGTTGCTCGCCTTATGCCTAGTCAAAAAGTGCAAACAAATCCACAACCGATAAATTTGCACTCCCATGCAACATATCTGATTACTGGTGGTTTAGGACATCTAGGGCTTAACACTGCCCGTTGGATGGTTGACAAAGGAGCGCAACATATAGTGCTAGTCGGACGGAGCGATGCTTCGGATACTGCTCGGCAAGCAATCACGCAACTAGAAGATAATGGTGTTCAAGTCTTAGTTGTTAAAGCTGATGTTAGCTCTCAAGCAGATGTTGTCAGAATATTTGAGAAAATTAAGGCATACTATCCGCCAGTTCGCGGAATTTTTCATGCTGCTGGTGTTGCTGAATTTCACCCCTTACAGGATATGACGCCTCAGTTGATCAAATCTGTACTCGATCCCAAAGTAGCAGGAACTTGGAATCTACATCAAATCACATTAGGGATGAAGTTAGACTTTTTTGTTTGTATTTCCTCTATTGCATCAGTCTGGGGTTCTGAAGGACTAGGTCATTACGCAGCAGCAAGCCACTTTCTTGATATATTTGCACATTATCGTCATAGTCTTAAATTACCTGCATTGACAGTTAATGTCGGGGCATTAGCTGATGGCGGTATGCATCACCGCCATCAGAAACATACAGTAATGCGGGAGCAAATTACTCAAATCGGTTTAAAATACTACTCTCCTCAGGCTCTACTTAAAATGTTGGAGTATTCGCTCGAGATAGGTGTTGCTCAGCAAGTCATCATCGATATTGATTGGGCGATCTTTAAAGAGCTTTATGAAGCACGGGAGCGCAGAACGCTCCTTAAACAAATTAAGGTTCAATTGCCAAAGCCGTTAAAAGGACAATTAGAGCAACTTGGGGGGGTGTTACATCAATTAAAGAATGCATCTAAAGGCGATCAATACGACATTTTGCTAGCTTATGTACAGAATAAAGTTGCCCGTATTTTAAAACTTGAAGATTCCCGATTACCCACACCAGAACAAAATCTTACGTTGATTGGGATGGATTCTTTAACAGCAATGGAATTAAAAAATAATTTTCAAAACGAATTAGGTATAGACATTCCCACAGTAAAATTTATTGAAGGAACGACTATTGCTGCTTTAGCCAATGAGTTAGCTCAAAAAAATAAAGAGCGAGAAATTGAGTTTTCAGGTGACGAGAAACTAAGCGAAACAGGCGATAAGAATAGTAGTTGGATTGAGGGGGAAATATGATTTTATCTGAGTTTTTACAAAAGATTTCAATTGAAGGTTGGAAATTATGGAGTGAGAATGGCCGACTGCGCTATCGTGCCCCCAATAATGAAGCAACCTCCTCAATATTAGAACAACTTAAAGAGCATAAAAGAGAAATCCTAAATTTGCTGCAACAGCAGCCTAATCTGTTGGAGGTTTATCCCCTTTCCCATGGTCAGCAAGCGCTATGGTTCTTGTGGCAATTGGCACCAGAGAGTTCAGCATACAACGTAGCTTTTAGCTGTCGCATTTGCTCCGATATAGATGTTGCAGCTTTGCAGAAAGTTTTTCAGGTACTGACCGAACGTCACCCTATTTTGCGTAGCACTTTCCCAAGATTAGGAACAGAACCGATCCAACAGATCAATCTCAAACAGCCAATAGACTTCCAACAGATCGATGCTACCAATGGTAGTGAGTCAGAACTGAAAGAGGAGGTTTTTGCAGCCTATAAGTCCCCCTTCGATCTCGAACACGGATCAATCATGCGGGTGAGAGTGTTTACCCGCTCCCAGCAAGAGCATATCCTGCTACTAGTCATTCACCATATTGTAAGTGAAGGTTGGTCAATTGGAATATTGTTAGATGAGTTGAAGGTGCTTTACCCAGCATTCAGAACTGGTCGAGAGGTAACTCTTCCCCCTCCTGTACACTCCCATGAATATGTGCGTTGGCAGAGGACAATAATCGAGAGTGCAGAGGGAGAGCGTCTGTGGCAATACTGGCAGCAACAATTAGCAGGAGAACTACCCGTACTAAATCTGCCCACAGATAGACCCCGACCCTCGGTACAGACATACAATGGTGCTTCTTATCCCCTCTATCTCAGCGAAACTCTTACCCAGCAACTGAAGGAACTGGCTCAGTCTGAGAGTACAACATTATACACAATTCTCTTAGCTGCTTTCAATGTGCTGCTGCATCGCTATACTAATCAAGATGATATTTTAGTCGGCTCTCCAACTGCAAGCAGACATCGCCCAGAATTTACGCAGATAGTCGGCTATTTGGTAAATCCAGTTGTTATACGGACAAATCTATCAGCAAATCTCACCTTTAGGGAGTTTCTTACCCAAGTTCGCAATACAGTCATTGCTGCAATAGCACATCAAGATTATCCCTTCCCACTCATTGCAAAACGCCTACAACCTTGTCGCGATTCAAGTCGATCAATTATCTTTCAAGCTTCCTTCGTCCTCCAAAAACTACAGCAAACTTCCGATGTCCTCAAATTATATTCCACTCAAGTAGGCACCACCATACAATGGGGGGGACTGGTACTGGAACCTTATGAAATACCACAACAGGAAGGTCAGTTTGATTTGAATTTAGAAATTGTGGAGGGAAGTTCATCTGTTTTTGGGACTTTTAAGTACAATACCGACTTATTTGATAGATCAACCATTGAGCGGATGGCAAGTCATTTTGAGAACTTGTTGTCAGCGATAGTGGACAATCCCCAGCAAGTGGTGAGTGAAATCCCTCTACTCAGTGCTGCCGAACGCCATCAGTTATTAGTAGAGTGGAATGACACCACAA